>NZ_AJWE01000010.1:0-122254 GCF_000281145.1 Rhizobium sp. CF142
TCAAACGTAATCCAGACGTCAGATCAAACTCCTCCGATTTCATCTCCGTCTGAAACCGGGGTTCATAATGCACCGCCGGGAGCGGGACGTTGCGATCTGGCGGAAAAGTTGAAATTGTCATTGTGCGCTAACCCTTGCTTGAGGTTGCGCGGAGATGGTTTCGTAGAGCTTTTCCATCGACCGCATATATGCCTTCATGCTGAAATGGCTGAGATAATGGGCACGCGCCCTGGCCGACAGGTGGCTGCGGATGTCTGGATCCGTAACCAGTCTCGCTAGGGCCGCGGCCAAAGCATCCTTGTCTCCGACAGGGACGAAGACGCCATTTTCGCCGTCGGAGATGACCTCGTCGTGCGCTCCGACACGGGTGGTGACGACAGCAAGCCCGTGGGAAAGTCCTTCGAGCACCGCCATAGCCAAGCCTTCGGCATGCGAGGGCAAGACCAGAATATCGGCACGGGCACACAGCGCACGCGTCTCGTCGGCGCCAAGCCATCCTGGCATCTCCACCAGACCTGAAAGGCCCATGTCTGCAGCCTTGCGGCGATAATCCTCTACAGGCCCGTCGCCTGCCAGCACGGCACGCCACCGAAGGTCTTTCATGACCGGATGGCTGAGGGCGAGCAGAAGTTCCGGAACGCCTTTGCGTTCGCTCAGGCGACCAAGGAAAACGATCAACGGCGGTTCACCGGCACGAACATTGTGCGCGCCGGGATCGGGGACGCAATTGTGAGCGATCACGAGGCGGTGCTCGTCTACGCCCAGAAGTGTCGCGAGTATCATGTGATCTCGTTGGCCCAGCGCCACGACGCAATCAGCACGCTGAAACATGCGGCGTATGAGCGATTGCTGACGCGGCGAGCGGGCAGCAAAGTCGCTGGCATAATCGTAGTCGTGCAGGTGCAATATGTGAAAGCACCCGAGCAAATGGGCAGCCTCGGTCAGGATCAGTTTTCGGGAGGTGCTGCCGCGGCCCGCGATATGGATATGGTGAATGCGTGTCGGATCGACGATTCGATCCTTTGCCATCGTCAGGATGGCGCCTAGCAGGCGCAGCGACGACGTCGCCGCGGACCATCGGGGGCCTCTTGTGTCGGTGACGGCATGGTCTGCCCCGCCTTCTTTCGCGGTGCTGGTTATATAACCGACCAACCTGCCAATGCCGCCGCCGTTCTCGCAGCCACCCGGCACATAGTGACGGACGCTTGCCGTGTTCCGCATCGCCATCTGATGACCATCCGCGAGTGCTTTCATCAGCATGATCCGACCACCTCGCGATAGACGGCTGCGGCCCGGGCGCCGACCTGTTCGGGCGAATTCGGTCCTGTGGCCCATTCGAGCGCGTTGGCGCCGAGATTGTTTCTAAGCTCGCTATTGTCGGCCAATGTCCGGATGGCTTTCGCGAGCTCTTCCGCATCGCCCGGCGGAACCACCATTCCCAATCCGTTGGGCTGGACGGTCGCTCGCAATTCGCCCACGTCAGTCACGATAACGGGTTTGCCGAACGCCGCGGCAAGGTTGAGCACGCCGCTTTGGGATGCTTCGGTGTAGGGAAGGACGACAATGTCGGCATCGAGGAAAAGCTGGGCGACCTCCTCGTCTTCGATAAAACGGTTGCGAATATCGTAGTGACCGGCTTCTCCCATGAGTGGCTTGAAGACCCAGGGATCGTCGCCGCGGCCTGCGACCGTAATGCGCAGATTGGGAAGTGCATCCTTGAGCATGGCCTCGGCGCGGATCAGATGCTCCAAGCCCTTGTAAGCGAAAATCCGTCCAAAGAGCAGGACGCGCACAGTTCCGTCGGCGGCACGCCGCGCCATCTTCTGCCGCCGTGCGAGTTCCGCATAGCGATGGATAGCCGGATGCGACAGGACATGGACGCAGTCCGGGGATTTTGAATATCGATCGAGGACCATCCGCTTCAGCCCCTCGCCATGTACGACGACATGCCCTGACTGTCTCACCATCAATTCCGGAGCCCAGCCGGGCAGCGTGCGCGTATCGGAATCGCCGGGATGCACCTCCACATCATGGACGGTGGTCACGAGCGGGATCGGGCGCCAAAACGGCGCGGCAAAGTTCAGCCAGAGCGTGGAATTGCTTAGGAGATGAATGAGGTTCGGCTGCTCGTGTCGGATGAGACGCGTGAGCTGATGCAGGAACCAGGGATTGGCAAGAGAGCGGTGCCGTGGCCAGTCCAGAAGGTGAAGATCGACGGCTGGATCGAACCAGGAAGCAAGATGCGCGTAACGCCGGCGCGGAACGCCAAGGACGACCGGCATGTGTTGGGCAACGCCGCTCGCGTAGGAAATGGTGTAGTCTTCCAGTTCGGAAACCAGCAGCAGCGCCTTCATTTGGCTGCCTCCGAGAAGCCCACGTCCCGACTGGGGCGAGGAAGGTGGTAGGCGCTACGCAACGCGTCGCGCGTCCGCCGCAGCAGGTTTGGTTCTCCAGCGAAAAACAGCCCTTCGACAGCAAGCTTGAGCCGGGTGCGCGCATTGACGCCATCCAGCTCTGCTGCCGCCATCTGATAGGGATAGTGATCCGAGAGACTGAGCCTTGCCGGCAAGTCGTGGAATGAGAGAAACCGGTTCGTCGCTTCGACACTACGCTGCCAATGCGCCATTCGCCTTTTCAGCATGGAGACATCATCGATTGGCCGGTACCAGTTGTTGTTATGAATTCGGTAGAATCCAAGTGAGTCCGGTAAGGCGGCAACGTCGCCCAGAAATGGATAGATCCCCGTGAGCCATGCGTCGGCGGATATGCGGAACTGTTCGGGAATAGGTCCTGCGGCATCCCACGCGCTGCGCCGTACGGAAACGGCAGATGTCATCGGGAAGGGCCACCAGCCGGCCGATTTGGTCAACTGCGGCGACAGGTCTCCCGAACACAGGGTCCGGGGGATCGGCTTGAGGGTCGGCGAACCATCGATCGAAGTCGGCTGAAGTCGGTGATAGACAAGCGATACTTCGGGATGCGAGCGAAAAGCCGCTATCGTCGCCGACAGCTTGCCCGGCGCCCACCAGTCATCAGCGTCCAGAAAACAGAGGATGCCGCCGCTGCTGGACTTCACTGCGGCGTTGATCGCGGCCGCCTGTCCCGCGTTCTCCTGAAAGATCACCTTCACCCGGCTATCATAGGCTTCCAGAACGGAACGCGACTCGTCGCTGGACCCATCATCGACGACGATTATCTCGGCGTCGGCAATCTCCTGGCTCAAGACGCTGTCGATCGCATGCCCGACGAAACGACCATAATTGTAATTGTTGATAAGAACGCTGATGCCTTGCCGCTCCATGACGCCCTCTCAAGCGGCTTGCTGCGCTGCACCGCGGCGCAGCAACATGATCATGTCCGTTGGGACCTCCATGATGGCGACATCCAGGGGATCCCTATGCTTAACCGGGATCTCGCATGGAGCTGGAGAGGTCGCCGCCAAAAATGCCGGGACGAGTGACGCTTCCATCATGTAATGTGCAGAACTAGGACCAGAACGCGAAACCATAGGAATCCCAACCCTCTAAGCATCAACTACGAACAATCAGCCTGCGCCGGAACCATCGCCTTACGTCATCAGAAACTACCGCCCAGCCATGTCCTTTGCGCTATGCATTCCTTTCCAAGCTACCGGTGAATGGACACACGCAACATCTGCTCTTATTGGCAATCCCCTAGACCCTGGCCGCCACCCTTTGGGGGAGGGAACCGCCGAGGGCGTAAGTGCAACCCGGTCCCTGGATAATGGGTGCATGCTTTAGACGTAGATGCCGCCGCTGTCGGGTAAGTTCGCTGCGGATGCGGTCGGATTGTTGTGAGGCTGTTTTGATTTCGCCAGCCGATGTTGCCGGCGGCGACGGTATCAGGATCGCAGTCAAACTGATCGAAAGTGCCGCACTGTTCGCGCCACCGGCGGCTCACCGTGCGACCGACGTAGCCCTGCGCACCATTTTCGATGGTGCGCAGTCGTGGCCGGTACGATTATGTGCATTGAGATCAGTGCCTGGGTGTGGTTAGGCAGGTGCCCCGATAATCGGTGGAACAACGTTGTTGACAGCGAGCTGTGACAGCACGTCCGCACTGAGCGTTCCCCGAATGCCGGGATGGCGATGGCGGCCTTCCTCGGCATAGGAGTAGGTCTCCGCATCCGATGGACCGAATGTCATGAAAACCGCGACGCGGTCAGGCGTCCTGCTGAGCCGTCGAATGATTGATCGCGTCACGGTGAATGCCTTCTGAACGTCCAGGCGAAGCAGTGGCCCGATCCGCTCGAAGAATTTGCGCAGGCTCCTGTCAATCAGTGTCGGCATCTGCCCGGCATGTTCGATACGCACGTCGAAGATGATCGCATCGCCCGCCCGTACCCCGAGCCCTTTCGCTGGCAGGCTCTGGACCAAACCCTTGAGATGGGATCTTGGGCGTACCTTCAATGTGGCGTTCGAGTTCTCGTCCTGGTCCTGCAGGTAGAATGCGATCTTGTAGACCCTGAAGCTCTCGTCCGAGAAAATACTTCCATCAACGCAACGAGGATGGTGAGGGACGTCATTATGCCACGACGATGTCGTGTTGATCATGAGATCGCATTCGCCTGTAAGAACGACATCGAGCGGTTGCGTAATTTCCTTGAGGCGATTGAGGATCGTATCGGCGGTCATAAACCTGGCGACTTCGTCCACGGCATACATGGCGTGAAGCTGGAATTTGCCGCCGTACAGATACTTGCCGCCGGACCTCAGATATTGTTTGGCAACCCGCCGTAATCTTTCCACCTGCTCAGGCGCCAGGACATCCCTGATGACGATATAGCCATCAGAGGTCAAATCGTTCTGCAGCTGGTTGGTCATGCTGGGCGCCTTTGAAGGCTCTTTGGCGGGCACCCGGAATTCGTCTATTGAATTCACCCCTGTTGAATTCGCCATTGTCTCTCTCCCCGGCTTTGTCGCGCTCAAACCTCCCCAGCTTTGGCCGCGCTAAAGAGACTGTCTTCTGCGGCCGCGCGAAGGTCAAACCGCTCTTTTGGGGTAACGCTTATCAAAAAGAGCAATCAGGCATACCCCGAGGACGCTGCCTTACTTCGAATATTGTAATTCATTTCTATACAGAACGCAGAAATGGGAAGTCTTTCTACGTCCAATAGCTACAGCTGCAAGTATGGAGCCAACAGGCTTGCCAGCATATTCTAGCTGCAGTTTCAGTTGGCAAAAGCGTAGGTCATGAGAAATTCACCAGCAGACAGAAACCAAACTTCAGTCCTTGATCCAAAGGGTTCCCTGAAGTGGACGAATGTCCTTGGTGTTCGAGTTTCCGCAGTCAACCTCAAAAGCGCGACCGGGCTTATCGAAAAGGCGATTGAAGACGGCAGGAAAGAATATGTGTGCGTTCGCGACGCACACGGTGTCGTGCGGTGTCAAAAAGATCACGAGCTTCGGTCCATCCATAACCGGGCGTTCCTCGTAACCCCCGACGGCATGCCGTTGGTTTGGGCACTGAAACACGCTGGTCATGTGGAAAGCGACAGGGTCTACGGACCCGATCTCATGTTGTCCGTTTTCACTGCCGGCAGCTCCAAAGGCTTGCGCCACTTCCTTTATGGCGCGACAGCCGAAACGCTCGAGCAACTGCAGGCGCGCCTTCTCGCAAAATTTCCACAGGCACGGATCGTTGGCTCCTATGCGCCGCCCTTCCGCCAACTGTCGACGCAGGAGGAAGCGGATACTGCCGACCGGCTCAATCGGTCGGGCGCCGATATCATCTGGGTCGGGTTGAGCAGTCCCAAGCAGGAGCTCTGGATGGCGCGCATGCGCGACCGCCTGGAGGCGCCGATGCTCATCGGTGTCGGTGCTGCCTTCGATTTCCACGCCGGCCTCAAGCGCCAGGCTCCGAGGATCATTCAAAGAAGCGGCTTCGAATGGGTGTTTCGTCTTCTATGCGAGCCGCGACGGCTGTGGCGGCGCTATGCGCTCGTCGTGCCGACCTTCATCTCACTGACTGCCTTCCAGAGATTGGGCCTTCGAAAGTTTCCGATCGAAGACGCCGTTTCTGGATCGGGTGCGTCGGGACAAAGGCCGTAGAGGAGTAAAAGCATCATGTCCTCATTTGCGCCGTCAGCGATAACATCGGGTCCGTCGAAGACATCCGCCACAAATGACATGGCGTCCCGGGCAATTCCGGCAGGTTCCGTGCCACCGATAGCAGCCAGGACCATCGACCCCTTAGGGCAGTCAGGGCTGAATATGCCGATTGCACTACGGCGCCGGCTTCCTCGGGTTGCAACGTCGTCATTCCTGGTTGCCGGCGACATTGCAAGCTATCTGGTTGCCTATTTTGTTCTCCTGCCCGTTCTTCCCAGTGGTTCGGAGAGCACAGTTGTGGAGCGTACTTTCACCCTCGCAGCATTGGCTGCGATCGTTCTTTATGCATCGGCCGGCCTCTATCCCGGATATCGACTGCACGACCACGAACATCTGCGGCGGCGCACGATAGCTGCCGTCAAGGTGGCTGTCCTGGTGGCTTTCGGAGCAATCATCCTACCGGAAGGGGAACGACTGCTGCTTGCCATCATTGGTTTCCTCAGCCTCGGGCTGGTCGTTCAGCCATTCATGCATTGGTTCGCACGCGGCCTGTGCTGGAAACTTGGAATCTGGGGGGAGCGTGCGGTGCTCATAGGGGGCCGCAATCTTATCCCTACGCTTATGGCGCATTTCAAGGACCATTGGCAGTATGGCATCCGGCCGGAGCCGTTTTCGCCCGAGGACGCATCGTCCGACGGCGGGCCGTCCATTGCCCTGATTGCGGGTGACGCGGGCTCGCTTGTACCCGATCTGGCGGCGATGCGCGGGAAGTTCGCCGAAGTTATTCTCCTGTCCGATACGCCGAGCCTCAAGGTCAGCGGTTTGCGACCTGCGGATGTCGGCGGAGAGATCGGTATTCGACTCACCACCGGTGGGAGTTCGGTCAATACGGACCTGGTTCGCCGGATCCTCGATCTCGCGATCGCGGTCCCTGCAGCAATCGTGGTTGCGCCCTTCATCGCGATTGCGGCCGCCGCAATCTACGCCATCGATCCGGGACCTGTCTTCTTCCGACATGCCAGGGAAGGACTGTCCGGCAAGCCGGTGCACGTCCTGAAATTGAGGACGATGTACAGAGATGCGGAACAGCGCCTCGAGGCATTGTTCCGAGAGAACCCCGCCATGCGGGCCGAGTGGTTGGCCCATTTCAAGCTCAAGGACGATCCGCGCGTGCTGCCGGTTATCGGACATCTCCTGCGCACTTCGAGCTTCGACGAGCTCCCACAACTGGCGAACATCATTGCAGGCGAGATGGCCATCGTCGGACCGCGTCCGTTTCCGGAATATCACCTCCTGGCGATGGACGGCGAATTTCGAAACAAACGCCGTTCCGTAACGCCGGGGCTCACGGGCCTTTGGCAGATATCCGAACGAAGCAATGCGGATATCGAGCTGCAGCAGCAACTAGACGAGTTCTACATCGACAACCGGTCCCTGTGGTTCGACTGCCAAATCCTTCTCAGCACAATCCCTGCGGTCTTCAAGCGCAGGGGAGCCTACTAGCCATCCTCGTTTCTGCGGGGCAACCATCAACAACGGAGCACACCAATGCACGGACAAAAGCGAATTATGGTAACCGGCGGCACCGGCTTTCTGGGATCATTCCTGTGCGAAAGGCTCTTGCGAGAAGGCAATGATGTCCTCGCCGTGGACAATTACTATACCGGCTCGCGCGACAACGTGCTGCATCTTCTCGACGACCCACGTTTCGAGATTCTTCGCCACGACATTACCTTCCCGCTTTATGTGGAGGTCGATGAGATCTACAACCTCGCCTGTCCGGCATCTCCGGTCCATTATCAGTTTGATCCCGTTCAGACGGTCAAAACCAATGTACACGGGGCCATCAATATGCTTGGTCTCGCCAAACGCACCAAGGCGAAGATCTTCCAGGCATCCACGAGCGAAGTCTATGGCGATCCGGCGGTCCATCCTCAGCCCGAGGAGTATCGAGGCAGCGTCAATCCCATAGGGCCGCGGGCGTGCTACGACGAAGGCAAGCGGTGTGCCGAAACATTGTTCTTCGACTACCATCGTCAATATGGCGTGGAAATCCGGGTGGCACGGATCTTCAATACCTACGGGCCGCGTATGCAGACCAACGACGGCCGCGTCGTCTCCAATTTCATTGTTCAGGCGCTTCAAAACGAACCGATCACCATCTTCGGCAACGGCACGCAAACGCGTTCGTTCTGCTACGTGGATGATCTGATCGAGGGCTTCATCCGCCTGATGGGCGCGCCGGCCGGTGTCACAGGCCCGATCAACCTCGGCAATCCGGGAGAATTCCAGGTTCGGGAACTGGCCGAAATGGTCATCGAAATGACGGGATCGAAATCAAGCATCGTTTACAAGCCTCTGCCGGTCGACGATCCGACGCAGCGCAAGCCGGACATCAGCCGCGCAAAGCAGGACCTGGGCTGGCAGCCGACGGTGAACCTGCGTGAGGGGCTTGAGAAGACGATCGCCTATTTCGAGTGGAAGCTTTCTGGCGGAACCAGGAGCATGCCTGGCGTCAGGTCCCCACAACCGGCTTACACCCATCTGCCCACCCCGGCCGTCGGCCTTCCTGTTCAGGAAGCCGTATCGATCGGCACGTGAACAGCAACGTCGATCACAAGGCGAAGCTCGTTTTCTTTCGATGGGATGGTGCCGGAAACATGAATGTGCACAGCATACCAACAGGAGCCGCCTCTGTGGGCGCAAAACAGCGGTTAGGCCCCATCGTCTTTGCAGTCGATGCGGCCTACGCCGTTCCCTTGGCGACGGCCCTTAGATCGGTCGCCGAGAACAACAAAAGCGCATGGCCTCTGGATATCCATGTCATTCATGAAGGAATAGGCGAAGAAAACAAGCGACGGATCTTTGATTCTCTGCCTGCAAACTCTGCCGTCATCCAGTGGCATCCCATCGGCACTTTGTCCTTCGCGAGCGGATTTTCCACTCGCCCCGGCGTCTCGAAGATGACCTTCGCGAGGATCCTTATGCCGCAGTTCCTTCCGGAGACCTGCAGCCGAGTTCTGTATCTGGATGGTGACATCCTCGTGCTGACCGCGCTCGAACAGTTGTGGAATATCGATCTGGGCGAGGCAGTGATCGGGGCCGTACCGGATTACTGGTTGGATAATGTGGTGAGCAGCGGCCGGGGTGCTACAGGCGGGGCAAGGGTCGAGCGCTACTTCAACGCCGGCATTCTTCTTATCGACCTTGCAAGATGGCGAGCCGAGCGAATATCGGAACGATCTTTGGATTATCTCGATCGCTTTCCGACCACGGAATATTCGGATCAGGACGCTCTCAACGTCGCCTGCGACGGAAAGTGGAAAGTCCTGGACCGCGTCTGGAATTTTCAGTTCGAGCCTACGCAGGCGATCTCCCGTATCGCGCTCGAGCATAAGCCCGCGATCGTTCATTTCGTGACCAATGTGAAGCCCTGGAAATCAGGAAGCTTAAGCCCGAATGTCGCATTCTACGATGCGTTTCGATCCCGGACCCGTTTTGCGCTCACGCGCCGGGAGCGCGCTCAAAGCGGCTTGAAGCGTGCAGGCTCCCGGCTGCTTGCCCGATCCGCCTTCTTGAGAGCTGCATGGTCCTGCACGAAATCGGCCATGCGGGCGCACGCCTCAACGCTGGCGCGAGTGAATCGGGGAGCGAAGAACACATAAGAGTTAAACCTAGCCGAATTCAGGGTTCCATGAAATGCCCCGAACGAAACGATTGCCTGCGGAGGAATAAGTTTGCAACGTGTCGATGTCGTAATTCCATGCTACAACTACGCGCATTTCCTGCAAGAATGTGTTGAAAGCGTTCTTTCGCAAGCCAATGTCGATGTGCGTATCCTTATTCTGGATGACGCCTCGCCAGACAATACGCCGGAAGTCGGAATGGCCTTGGCATCCCGGGACAAACGGGTGACGTATCGGCGGCACACGGTAAACGAGCGCCACATTGCCACTTATAATGAGGGGATCGAGTGGGCCGGCGGCGACTTATTCCTGCTTCTTTCTGCAGATGATTATCTTTTGCCGGGCGCACTGGGCCGCGCCGCAGAGCTTATGCACAATCATCCGGATGTCGGTTTCACGTTCGGGAACGCGCTCATCGCTGAGTCAGATGGCATCATAACCAAGCGGGTCGATCCTCTCGGAGACAATAATGTGCCCGCCATGCAGATCTTGTCCGGTCCGCAGTTCATGCGGTTGAGCGGAGCAAGCAACCTGGTTCCGACGCCGACGGCCGTCGTGAGAACGGCGTTGCAAAAGCAGGTCGGCGGCTACCATAAGGAACTGCCCCATGCCGGCGATATGGAGATGTGGCTGCGGCTCGCATCGCACGCCGGAGTGGGCTACATCAACGAAGATCAAGCAGTATACCGCAGACATGCTTCGAATATGTCGCTGCAATACTATGGACAAAGTATTCTTCCCGACCTTCGACAAAGAAAACAGGCTTTCGATATTCTGTTTCGGCAGGGCGCAGATAGCCTCAAGAAAGATGAGAAACTAAGACGCTTTCTTGCCAGAGATCTCGGGAAAGAGGCGCTTCGACTGGCCGGCATGGCGTTCAATAATTTCGATGTTGCTACAGCCGTGGCTATTCAGCGCTTCGCTCTGGAGGTTTCCCCCGAAGTGCGAAATTCATTGCCCTGGATCAAGTTGGTCTGCAAGCAAACCATCGGGCCCAAATACTGGTGTGCCTTGAATTCTATTGGGCGACGAGTTGCAGGATGAGTGGTTCATCTGGTTCATCCGCAGGGCACGGAAACAATAGCCGATGGTTGAGCGGTTGATCGTTGCTCACGCCAAGACGGGTATGTAAGGCAGAAAATCGGGGATCTTCGACAGTTTCGAACGCGCTATGGCGACTTCAGATATTCGGGTAAGCGACAACGGGTCGAGGTGCAGCGGCTTAAACAGAACCCCGGTGGCCTTTTGGTCTGCGCCACCGGGATAAGTTAGAGCAAGAACGTGCTTGCGGCATGTGAAAAGCTTTGATCGGACGACGGCGTCAGCACGGCGTCTTATTCGCGCTGAAGCCGGAAATACTACCCTGAAACAGATCATTGAGCTTGAACACAACTTCCGTTCTGTTCGTTGCTTTGACCTTTTTCATGATATTGCGAACATGTACCTTGACGGTGCTTTCTCGCAGATTGAGCTCATAGGCGATGATCTTGTTCGCCTTTCCGCGCCGAAGTGCCTCTACGACTTCGGCTTGACGATCCGTGAAGATCCCGGCCAGCGGGCGAGCGGTCGTGTTGCTGGACTCCAGCAAGTGACGCATGGCGAATAGCGTGCTTGCAGGCACGAAAACGCCGCCCGCTACCGACAGCGCGATCAGCTCCATGCAGACGCTGATGCTGACCGAGGCAGGTATGTAGCCCTTGGCCCCGTACTCGATCGCCCTCACGATTTGGCCGAAATCGTCGCTGTCAGCCAATATGATGACTGGTATCGCCCCGAATTCCGCAGCAAGGCTCCTGATCTGCCCCGAAACGGAGGGCTCATCGATCTTCTTGCCGCCAATGTTCAGGAGGATTGCCGAAAGCGGCGGATATTCATCGCATTTCTGCTTCCACTCCTCAACACTTCCGAATGCCAGGATAAGTAAATCCGTCTTGTAGGCGGCCATGCACTGCGCGAGGCATTGCCGATCCAGTTCACGGTTGTCGAGGATCACCAAAGAGTGCTTTGGCCTCGACTGCAAGCTCAAACCAGTGGAACTATTATCTACCTTAAGTGGAAGAGCTACATTTTCCTGCCTAAGGTCTAAATTTGGTACAAGCGCTGAATTCACTGCTTCATCCTCCCCAGCCGAGTTTCACTACGCCTCAACAACAACCGAACACTCAAGCCCTTCAGATATGAGGGTTTGGCAGCACTAAAGTAGGAATTAAATACCACAGTTCCTTTTATCTTAAACTAGCTAATATAGGCTAAAGGAGCAGATTAGTTCCATCGTAAGGTGTAAAGAGGACGTAATTCTTGGTATAGGCTTATGAGATACTAGGCCGTTCGCGGAGGGGTTGATTACGTTGCTCCTTGGTTACGCACGGAACTGCTAAACGCATGAAAATAATGCTCACCCCCGGCGCATGATCGGGGCCGGTCCGCGCCTGTTCCACCACCAACGTTGATCGTTGGCTATGAACTTCGGCTTACATCGTCATGGGTAGATACGTCTTTAGGTGAATAAGCTTAGACGTTTTGTTTCTTTACTCCGATGATGAAAACAATTCTCTTTAAATGGAAAGAAATATTTGTTTTTTCGAAATGAAACCTTGGGCGCAATCATATGGTTGACGGTTTCATTTGGAAATCAGGGTTTGTTGAAGAGTAAGGGGTGCATGCGTATGATTGCATCAAACGTAAAGCTGGATGATAGCTGCGTCATCCATCATCGAGATCTTGTGAATCTCTATGGCTGCACGATCGGCGCGGGAACGCGCGTCGGCACTTTCGTTGAAATCCAGAAAAACGTCCTCGTCGGAAAAGACTGCAAAATCTCCAGCCATTCCTTCATCTGCGAAGGCGTGACGCTGGAAGACGGTGTTTTTATCGGCCACGGGGTGATGTTCACCAATGACACGTACCCGCGCGCCGTCAATGCGGACGGCAGTCTGCAGACCGAAACAGACTGGGTTGTCATCCCCACGCTGGTCAAGCGCCACGCGTCGATCGGCAGCAATGCGACCATTCTGCCTGGCGTAACCATCGGAGAAGCCGCGCAGGTCGGCGCCGGGGCAGTTGTAACGAAGGATGTGCCTGCGGGCGCCATTGTCGCCGGCGTTCCGGCCAGGATTACCGGTCGCGTTCATGACCGATCAGTTGACATGCAAGCGTTGGGAGGAATGCGATGATCGGTATTGCTGTTGTTGGATATGGGTATTGGGGCCCGAACCTGGTTCGCAACATCTCGGAAGCGGCCGGTGCGCAGCTCATTTCAGTCTGTGATCTCAATGTCGAACGGCTGGCGGCTGTCAAAAGCCGCTACCCCGCCGTGACGATCACCGACGATTTCGAGGAAGTCCTGCGTGATCCCAGAGTGGATGCCATCGCTATCGCGACGCCGGTCTTCACCCATTTCAAGCTCGCAATGCAGGCTATGATGGCCGGAAAGCATGTCTTCGTCGAAAAGCCGATGGCTTCGACGACGGAGGAAGCCTCGCGAATGGTCGAAGAGGCCACACGCCGACGTCTCGTGCTGGCCGTGGATCACACCTTCGTCCACACCGGCGCCGTCCGCAAGATGCGCGAACTGGTCGAGAGCGGTTTGGGCGACATGTATTATTACGACTCGGTTCGGGTCAATCTGGGGCTCTTCCAGCATGATGTCAGCGTCATCTGGGATCTTGCAGTGCATGATCTCTCGATCCTGGACCATGTCGTACAGGAAAGGCCGGTGGCTGTTTCAGCGACAGGCATGAGCCATGTACTCGGCGAGCCGGAGAACATCGCCTATCTGACGCTCTTCTTCGAAAGCAAGCTCATCGCTCACATCCACGTCAATTGGCTGGCACCCGTCAAGGTGCGCCGCACGCTGATCGGCGGCAGCAACAAGATGGTCGTCTACGACGATCTGGAGCCCAGCGAAAAAATCAAGGTCTACGACAAGGGCATCACGCTGAACCCGAATTCTCAGGCCTACGGCGAGAAGGTGCATCAGATGATGGTCGGCTACCGCAGTGGCGACATGTGGGCACCCAAGCTCGATATGACCGAGGCATTGAAACGCGAACTGGATCAGTTCGTTGAGTGCATCGAGCAGAATTCGCGGCCCATTACGGACGGCCATGCCGGCCTGCGTGTCGTTCGCATTCTTGAAGCCGCAAGCCGGTCGCTCGCTCAGCGCGGCCGTATCATCGAGCTCGAAGAGGCGAGGCGCATTGCATGATCCCCTTTCTGGACCTGAAAGCACAATATCAATCCATCAAGAGCGAAATCGACGCCGCCGTGCTCGGCGTCCTGGCCTCGGGACAATACATACTGGGCGAGGAGGTCATGCGTCTTGAGCAGGAGTTCGCAGATTATTGCAACGTCAAGCATGCGATCGCCGTCAATACCGGGACAAGTGCTTTGCATCTGTCCCTTCTTGCGGCGGGCGTCGGCCCCGGCGATGAAGTCATCACCGTGCCTTTCACCTTTGTCGCGACGGTGTCGGCGATCTGCTACACCGGTGCACGACCGGTGTTCGTCGATGTCGAGCCAGTGACGCTCACAATGGATCCGGCTGAGATCGAGGCGAAGATAACGCCCCGGACCAAGGCCATTATTCCCGTCCACCTCTACGGCCAGATGGCCGATATGGACGCGATCAAGGCGGTCGCCGACCATTACCGGATACCGGTCATCGAGGATGCCTGCCAGGCGCATGGAGCTCGCTACAAGGGTACTCGCGCCGGCAGCATCGGCACATCCGGTTGCTTCAGCTTCTATCCAGGCAAAAATCTCGGCGCCTGCGGCGAGGGAGGTATCGTCGTCACGAACAGCGACGATCACGCCAAGACGATGCGCATGCTGCGTGACTGGGGTCAGGAGCAGCGCTATCACCATCTGCTGAAGGGCTTCAATTATCGCATGGATGCCATTCAAGGCGCTATCCTGCGCATCAAGCTCCGGCATCTCGAAGCCTGGACCGAGGCCCGTCGTGCTCATGCCCGCCGCTACTCGTCTCTGCTCTCAGGATCAGTGCATTTGAAGACGCCTCTCGAAATTACCGACCGGCGCCACGTCTACCACGTCTATGCCGTCAGAAGCCGCGATCGTGATGCGCTTCAACACACTCTTACTGCGGAAGGCATTCAGTCCGGGCTGCACTATCCGATCCCCGTTCATCTGCAGAAGGCCCATGCCGATCTTGGTTACCAAGCCGGTGATTTCCCAGTCTCGGAAGCCGCGGCACGGGAGGTCCTCTCGCTGCCGATCTATCCCGAGATGCCTGCGTGGCACGTCGATCAGGTGGCCGCTGCGCTGGAGTACGCCTATGTCAGCTAGTCGTGCAGGCGAGGCTAGGGTCGTGCAGGCGGTCCATGGCCGCCACGAAAGGCCGGCGGACCCAGCCTACCACGCTGGGTTAGCCGAAGAACTCAGGCAATCATACGGGCGCGCCGGCCTGATCGAGCTCTACGGTCGCTTCGCCAGCGGTGACGGTGTCGTCGACACCCTGATGCGGAAAGCCATCTGGCAAGCGATTGCGCGCAGCTGCGGCACTGGATTGCAGGTCGCAGGCGGTGCCGGTTTCAAACATCCGGAAACGTTCGAAATCGGCAATGGCGTGTTCATCGGCGCCCAGGCCTATATCCAGGGGCGCTTCGACGGCACTTGCGTGATCGGCGACAACGTCTGGATCGGCCCGATGGCCTATTTCGACGCGCGCGACCTGGTGATCGAGGATTGTGTCGGCTGGGGGCCTGGCGCCAAGGTGCTTGGCTCAGCCCACACGGCAGTGCCGGTTGACGTGCCAATCATCCGCACGGATCTCGAAATCAAGCCGGTCCGCATCGGCGCATGGGCCGATATCGGTACGAACGCGACCATTCTTCCTGGCGTGACGATCGGGAAGGGGGCGATCGTCGGAGCGGGTGCAGTCGTCGTCTCCGATGTTGAGCCGTTTTCAGTTGTCGCCGGTGTGCCGGCGAAGTTCATACGCTGGCGCACGGAAGCCGATCCTGTGCTGGATATATCGCGTGGAGGAAGATCGTGAGAAATCAACGGGTGCTCATTACCGGAGGAGCCGGCCTGATCGGGTCGCATATCGCCGATCTCGTCGCATTGGAAAAACCGCGTGAGATCATCATCCTCGACAATTTCGTGCGCGGACGCCGGGACAATCTCAGCACGGCAATAGCCGGTGGGTCCGTCAACATCATCGAGGGAGATATCCGCGACAGAGCGCTGCTCGCGAAAACCTTCGAAGGCGTCGACATCGTCTTTCATCAGGCGGCCATCCGCATCACGCAATGCGCGGAAGATCCGCGGCTCGCCTTCGATGTGTTGGCCGAGGGCACGTTCAATGTCCTTGAAGCAGCCGTCAAGGCAGGTGTGTCGAAGGTCGTTGCTGCCTCTTCTGCCTCTGTGCTGGGGCTTGCCGAGAGCTTTCCGACCACCGAAGCGCATCATCCCTACAATAACAGGACGATCTACGGCGCGGCCAAGACATTCAATGAGGGGCTGCTTCGCAGCTTCGCTGACATGTACGGCCTGCGTTATGTGGCGCTTCGCTATTTCAACGTCTACGGGCCGCGAATGGACGTTTACGGCGCCTATACCGAAGTGCTGATCCGCTGGATGGAGCGTCTGGCCGCCGGAATGCCGCCCGTTGTCTATGGAGACGGCAGTCAGACGATGGACTTCGTCGATGCACGCGACATCGCCCGGGCAAACCTGCTGGCTGCGAAGAGCGATGTCACGGATGAGGTGTTCAATGTCGCGAGCGGCAGGGAAATAAGCCTCCTGGAACTCGCTCAGATGCTGAGCAGCATCATGGGGGTCTCGCTCGAACCGCAGCACAAAGAGGCCCGTGCGGTCAATGGCGTGACCCGTCGTCTTGCCGATATCACCAAGGCCGAGAAACTCCTGGGATTCAAAGCGGAAATATCGATGGAACAAGGGCTTCGCGACCTTGTGGCCTGGTGGCAGCTGACGACTGCTGCAGCAGGAGGTCAAGCTGCATGAGCCCGTCACCGTCTACAATTCCGGTCGCCAAGCCCGTTCTTGGGGAGGAAGAGGCCGAGGCTGCGCGCCGTGTTATTCTGTCGGGATGGGTGACGCAGGGGCCGGAAGTCGCTGCTTTCGAGATCGAATTTGCGGCCTTTGTCGGTGCGGCGCATGCCTGCGCCGTTTCCAACTGCACGACTGCGCTGCATCTCGCCCTGAAGGCTGTCGGTGTCAGCGCCGGTGATGAAGTCATCACGGTCAGCCATTCCTTCATCGCAACCGCGAATGCCGTTCGGTACTGCGATGGGGTGCCCGTATTTGTCGACATCGAGGCGGACGGCTACAATATCGACGCCAGCCTGATCGAAGCGGCAATCACGCCCCGCACCAAGGCAATTCTCTGCGTGCATCAGCTTGGCATGCCTTGCGATCTCCGCTCGATCGTGGAGATCGGCAAGCGCCTTCAGATACCGGTTATCGAGGATGCAGCCTGCGCGACGGGAAGCGAAATCCTCTGGGACGGGCGCTGGGAAAAGATCGGCAAGGCGCATGGCGACATTTCCTGCTTTTCCTTCCATCCCCGGAAGGTCGTCACGACAGGTGACGGCGGCATGTTGACTACGGCCAATCCCGAATATGACCGAAAATTCCGGCTATGGCGTCAGCATGGCATGAGCGTCACCGATACCGTTCGTCACGGCTCGAAACAGGTGATCTTCGAAGACTATGACGACCTAGGCTACAACTACCGTATGACCGACCTTCAGGCCGCCGTTGGACGCGAGCAGTTGCGTCGGCTGCCGGGGCTGATCGCGCAACGGAGGCTGCTTGCCGAGCAGTATCGTGAGCACCTGTCCGCCATGTCAGGGCTGTCGCCGGTCGAGCCGCGTTGGGCTCGCAGCAACTGGCAGAGCTTCTGTGTGAGATTGCCTGAAACGGTCGATCAACGGGCGGTCATGCAAGCCCTCCTCGATCAGGGGATCTCGACGCGGCGCGGCGTGATGAACATTCATCTGGAGAGAGCCTATTCCGACCGGAGCTCGCATCGCGTTGCCACAAGCCTGATGCGAAGCGTATCAGCGCAACAGCAAACGATTATCCTGCCGCTTTATGCTCAGATGACGGAGCTCGATATCGCACGTGTTGTCGAGGCACTTCGCGGAGCGCTTGCTGAAGCCGTGACCGATCATGCGAGTGTGCAACGCGATCTGGACGTCGCTCTCGCCTGACAGCGTTTTTGCATGACGAACAATGCGCGTATCACCCGATGCGCGCATTGTTCGTTATGCAGACTTCGCAATCCATCCCCGGATGATTGCTGGCACGGACTCCGGCGGAAGCAGATCGACCAGCATGCGCAGCGAATAGAACCCGGTGAGAGCCACGGCGACGGAGCCAATCGCTGTCGCCGGCCATAGCGGCAGGACCGAGAACGCCAGGAAGACCAGTCCCGACACAGGCAGGAAAAGCAAAGCGTGCCTGCGATTGCCGGCGGACCAGCGAAAACCAGTAAGCTTCCGCACGATCACGTAGATGAGGATGCTGTGCCAGACATAGAGGCCGAAAAACGCCATACCGGCTCCTGGCGTGCCGAGCAGCGATACGAAGAGCCAGGCGAGCCCGACATGCACGACTGCGGCCGCTACCTCCGTCCAGAAGAAAATCGCCTGGGTGCGCTTCGCTACGACAATGAAGCCCATTGGCCAGGAGATGATCCGGAGCATCATGCCAAGGCAGATCCAGCGTAGAAGATCCACGGCCCCGTGAAACTCCGCGGAATAGAACAGGCTCATCATGAGCGGTGCCAGGGTCAGCGTGGCGAGCAGACCGGGGCCGGCGAGCAACATGCTGATTTCGGCCTGTTCATTGACCAGCCGATTGCATTCGGCATCGTTGTCCGCTGCTGCGGTCAGGCGTGGATAAAAATCCGTTCCCATCGCCTGCAGGATGAAGCCGGCATAGAGGCCGCCAAGGCCCCAGGCTGCCTGATACAATCCCGCCGCCATGACGCCACCCTCCTTCAGCACGATGAGGCGGATGGCATAGGCTGCACCGAAGGTCAGAAGTCCGCTTGCCATGAAGACGAAGCCGAGCCTGAGCAGCGCCGACACTTCCCGGCCGAACTGGCGCGCGGGCATTGGCGAGGGATGCGGGCAGATGCGCCGGCTGTACCACCAGGTCGGTAGGATTGAGGCAGCCGCGATCACCACGAGCGACGGTGCGATCGCCTGCATGCCGAACAGATAGATCAGCGGGATGCTGACCGCCGTGCCGAAAAGCCCGGCAAGCACGTTGATGCGGGCAAGATCTGCAATACCCCGCAGGCCCTGGATCAATGCGGTCTGCCCCGCAGAAACCAGTCGACAGAAGATTGCCAGCGACAACAATGCAATGCCGCCGGCATGCTGGTAGTCGCCGAATGTGAAATTCGAGACCGGGAATGCCAGCGCGGCGAGAAGGAGCGCACCAAGCAATGCGAGCACCATCGATATGCGTCTGAGCACTGTCGCCGATCGTGCGATCCTTTCCGCGTCATCGGTGCCCGCAGCTTCGGCAATCTGGCGCACGCCGCTGCTTCCAACACCAAGCCCGGCAATCGCCTGCGCGATATCGAGGATTGACCCGTAAAGGCCCATGAGCCCGACGCCTTCCGGCCCGAGCAGCACGGCCATTGCCTTGTTTCTGATAATGCTGAGTGCGACGTTCACGAGCGAGGAGCCGCCCATCAGCATCGTCGACTTGAGAATCTGGGTGTAAGTCTGGCTGCTGGGTGGGGTCATGCGCAAAGTCATCGGACGCCCCCAGCCTGAATCTCGTGATGGCGCTCAACCCTCCGCAGAAGGTAGCTTGGCCGCGGCACATGCTTTTCGCGCATCACCGGCTTACCTGACTGATATGCGCCTCTGTCTGGACAGGCAGCCCAGCGGCGTCCTCCGACGCCGCTTCGGCCATGCGGGCCTGCGTTACCCTGACCACGTCACCCGGTGCCAGTTCAGTCGTTTCGGATGCCTGGAATTCTGCGACCTGTCCGTTGTCGCGCCGGCTTACGGTGAAGGTCAGCGGAAGTTCTTCACCGCGTTCATTCACGTTGCCGCTGCTGGCGAGTTCTTCGAGAAGCAGTTGTTGCGTCGTGTCGCGCTTTAATCTCAGCTGATCGAGATTGGCCTTCTCCGACTGTACTTCGGAAGCGACTTCATTCCGGCGCGTGTCGGAAAGTCCCTCGAGATTGCGCGTCGTCTCGTTGATCGCTTGACGCCCTCGCATGATAGCTGTGACAAGATCCAGCTTGTCAGACCGGTAGGTGTTGAGCAACCGTTCCAGATCCATCTGGCGCGAGGTGATCGTGAGGCCTTTCTCGACCAGCGTCTTGACGCTGGTCAGCTGTTCCTCGACCGACTGGATATTGTCATCCGAGCCCTTCAGCTTTTCGTCCAGCGTATCGATTTCCGCCTTCAGGAGATCGCGCAATTCGACGAGCGCCGTCGACTGCCTTTCCAGCGCACTTGCGCGAGCCTGAAATATGACCCTCTCCTCGTCATAGATACTGGCCGCATATTGCTGGTCGGCGGCGGGCGGCTGATCGAAGGTTATCTCCTTCGCTCCGGCCATCTCCGCTTGCAGCCGCGCGAGCTTCGCGGAGCTTCGCAGCAGCGAATGATCGATTTCCCGCAGGTCTCCGGCAAGCGTGATCGTCTGCGATCGTTGCCGAGCTGCCGGCCGCAGCGGGCCGCCGCTCATGGCCAGGGATTGGAGGACGCTAAGACCGGAGCGAAACTTGTATTCCCCCGGCGTGGTTACGTCTCCCACGACGAAAATGGACGGATAGTCGAGAACGTCGATGGTGACTGCAGGTGTCTGCGCCAAACCCATCTTTTCCTGCAGGCGTTTTGCAATCTCGTTGGTGAGGCCTGCATTGTCCAGATTTCCAATGGACAGCGATCCCAGAAAGGGCAAGGAGACTGCGCCTTCATTCGAAATCGTATATTCGCCGCCAATCGCATCCCATCGCTCGAACTGCCCCTTGGACGGCATCCACTGGACGACCGTCAGGCGGATTTTTGTTTGCGGAGCAAAGGGCGCGCTGTCGGCGAGAGCTGGAGACGCCACACCGGTGAAAAAGACGAGTGCGCTGACGGCAAACGTCGCACGAAAGAACATGTGAGGAACGCGGTACGAAAGCTTCATATACATGTCCAGCCTGCAAAGCATCCTTAAACGGATACAGGTTCAATGCCTTAGGCGCTGCGCGCACGCCGAACGCCGGGTCCGAGGCCGCAACACCAGTGTGCAGCCTGGCGAAGCCTTGAGGAAGATGAAGGCCGGATACTTGGCTTCATCACTATTGATGAGACGGGGTAGGGTGCTTCAACCCAAATCGAGCGGGAACATATGTCCACGGCTCACGAACGGCCGTTGGAAGCGGAGGGGGTTAGGCGTCCCCACGGATTGACGTCATAAGTCAGGAAATCGCAATCAGATCGCGTCACGCTCCGTGCGCAGATTGGCGACGACGCGCCTGTTCTGCACCTTGCAGGAACGTTGCGTGCAGTCGCGGACTTCGCGGTCCGCACCGTAACCCTTGGCCCACATGCGTTTGCCGTCGACGCCCTTCGAGACGAGATAGGTCATAACAGCATCGGCGCGCTGCTGCGACAGGGTCTTCATTTTCGACTCCGAACCGGAATCGTCGGCAAATCCCTGCAGCTTGATCAGCCAGGCCGGATTCCTGTTCAGCCAGGCAGCCTGGTTGTCCAGCGTTGTCATGGCGACGGTATCGAGCTTGGCGGAATCCTGCGTGAAGTAGATCCGTCGGCCGACACTGAGGATGAAATCCTCTTCACTGCCAGCCTTGACGTTCTCGAAACCGGGCGCGGGATCGTTAGTCTGGCCGGTCAGTGGTGCTGCTGCTGGCTCCTCTACGGATGCGATATCGGTGGTGGTGCAGGCCGTGAGCGCCAGAAGCATGGCCGAGGCGGCAAGACGCCTCGCATATGCGGTCAAAACAGACATCAGGGTGATTTCCTCATTCGACCGGGGTGGCCTGGCTGACCTCGGCGGCGGGCGCCTGGTCGGCAATATGCGGCAGAACCTGCACCGCGGTGCCGATCGGGCAACGCTGGTAAAGATCGATGGCGTCTTCGTTGAACATGCGGATGCAGCCACTGGAGGCATCCTTACCGATGCTCCACGGTTCCAACGTGCCATGGAAGCGGTAGCCGGTATCGACGCCATCACGCAGCAGGTACATGGCACGGGGGCCGAGTGGATTCTTCGGTGAGCCTCCCGCCACGAATTCCGGCAGTTCGGGATGACGCTTGCGCATCTCCGGAGGCGGCGTCCAGCGTGGCCAAAGCGATTTGTTGTCGATCGTGGCGCGGCCAAACCATTTGAAGCCCTCGCGGCCGACGCCGACGCCGTAGCGAATGGCTGTCTTGTTCTCCATGATTACATAGAGAAAATGATGGCGCGTATCGACAACAACGGTGCCGATCGGCTCGCTGCTGAAATATTTGACAACCTGGCGGTGCCATTGCTTGTCGATCTTGGCGAAGTTGGTCGCTCGGAACGTGACGCCATTATCGACGGCAGTGCCGGCAAAATAGGAAGCCGCCTGGGCAAAAGCCGGTTTCTGTACCGCGCCAGCGCCAAGTAACGCCAGTCCACCAAGCAGAATATCCCTGCGAGTCCACACCATCGGCCGTATCCCCCTCAAAGCCAAGCAGCGCGGTGCCAGTAAATCAGATTTTTCATTTGTCACAACACAAAACTCTTCTCATCCCCTAAAGACTGAGACGGAGTTGCTAATGTCCGGGGTCTGCGTTGCTCTGATCGTTACTCGGCGAGAACGGTGCTATACCCACCTGCATAACATAGCCAGGAGGCGGCCACGAACTGTGCGGCCTTGCGAAGTTGGATCCCGGTTCCGTGCGCCGAGCTGCTGATCAAACCGTCGCTCAACTCTGAAACTCCTGCAAATTCAATCTTGAAAAAACATGCTGGAAATTGTCAAGTTTTTTTGGTTTACCTCTTTCGTTGCGAAATATGCGGAATTTGGAATCCGGCGTTTGGCTCGCCTGACGGTTGTTCATCTCCGCGTTTCTTTATGGATATTGTTATGGGCATCAGGGAGGACGACCGGCGGTATGCGGTCTATGCGGCACATCGCTCCGACCTCATTCGATACGCTACGCCCATCGTCGGTTCGCGAGAGGAAGCGGAAGACCTCGTCCAGGAGGTCTTCATAAAATTCGTGCCGGAAGACGCAGCCACACCCCAGAAGCTGAAGGCGTACCTCTTCCGCATGGTGCGCAACCTCGCGCTCGATGTGCGCAGGCGCCAGAAGCGCGACTTGCGCGCCCGTCCGGAAGATACGCCATGGTGGGGGCTCCCCCTTGATACGGGAACACCCGAGGAGAACGCACTCTTCTGCGATCAGGTCAGACAGGTCGAGGCGATCCTTTCGGAAATGCCGGAGCAGACGCGCATCGCCGTGGAAATGCATCGTTTCGGCGGATACCGCATGGAGGACATCGCCAGCCACCTCGACATTTCGGTGGCCGGCGTTCACAGGCTGATCAAAGCCGCAATTGTCGAATTCGCCAAAAAAATGGGATGATCCGCTAAGAATCTCGAATCCGCGTGAAAAAAACGGGCGAGATAAACGTCATTGTTCGTGAAGCGGTAAAACAACGGGGATGCGACATGGTTTGGCTACAGGAAAGACTGGGAACTGATGGTCGTCGAACCGGATAAAAGGCCTGATGTTTCGGACGAGGCGCTGGCGGCGGCGGCCGACTGGTTCCTTCTCTTGCAAGAAGGGCCGGAAGACGATGAACTCAAAGCGCGCTTGGAGCGCTGGCTGGGCAGCCATAACGAACACCGCCTGGCCTGGGAGCGCACGGAGAAGGCATGGGCCGCGATGGGGCAGGTGGTCCCGGCCATGCAATCGCAGTGGGAGTATGCGCCAAGATCGGAGGCCCGGCCCGACATGCGCAAGCCGGCAGTTGCTCGGCATCGCGCGCCATGGCGGCGGGTTGCCGTGGCAGCGGCGGTCGTGGCCGCGCTCTGTCTTGGGCTCGTCATTGCGCCCGGCCTGATGCTTCGCTTGAGCGCTGACTATTCAACGTCCACGGCTGAGACCCGCACGATCACCCTTCAGGACGGCAGCACGGTGACGATGGCTGCCGCGACCTCGATCGCTTTGGGTTACGGCGACGGACGGCGTGGCATCAAGCTTCTTGCCGGCGAGGCGTATTTCGAGGTGGTGCCGGACAAGAACAGGCCCTTTACGGTAGAGGCAAATGGCGTCCGCGTCGAGGTGCTCGGCACTGCCTTCGATGTGCAGCTCGCCGACGGGCTGACCAGCATTGCCCTTGCGCATGGTTCCGTTCAAGCCTCTGTTGAGGGGTCATCTGCTACCCCACCCGAACGGCTGGTGCCCGGAGATCTGCTGACCGTCGATCCGAACAGCGCCGTCATGACGAAGGACACGATCCCGGTCGACGAGATCGCCAATTGGCGCAATGGCGAACTCTATGTCGTCAACGCGACGCTCGGCTCTGTGATCGAGCAGATCCAGCGCTACCACCCAGCCTGGATATCGGTTCCCGATGCGGCACTCGCCCATCAGCGGGTCACAGGCTTCTACAATCTCAGGCAACCCGACCAGGCACTGCGCGCGCTAGTCGAACCTTATGGTGGTAAGGTCCGTTCGATATCCTCGCTGGCACGCATCGTCAGCCGGCTCTAAAAAAATTTGACTGTAATTATCAAGATTTAGCGAAATCCACTCAAAACCCTGAAAAAACTCTGAGCACTAATCGTCATTTCGTTGAAAGCGCCGGGCACGACATCGGCGCGGGCTACTGGAGAGACGAGAGTGAGCATGCGAGTGAGGGTAGGGGTTTTGGGGCTTAACGGCGCGCGCCGAACGGGTGGGCGTACGCGACGAGCTCGGCTATCGGCGACAACAGCTTTTGCAATTTTATCTGTCATGACCGGCGCTCACGCGCAGTCGGCGCCGACCGCTCAGGTACAAGCCCAAGCGGCCGCAGCACTCCCTTTCAATATCCCGTCGCAACCCTTGGCGAGTGCGATCCGTGCGTTCGGGCGTCAATCCGGCATGCAAATCACGCTGTCATCGGCGCCTTCCGGCTCGGTAAGCACCAGCCCCGTCGTTGGCCGATTGACGCCTGCGGCTGCGCTTGATCGAATGCTGTCGGGGACGGGAGTATCGGCCCATATTTCCGGAGATGGCGGCGCAGCGGTGATTGGCAGCGCCGAGATCGTGAATGTTATTCCGCAGGAGGATGGCGTTACCCAGCTTGCGCCGATCGTCATCAAGGGCGGTCGGCGTGCGAGTTCCGGCGCGGGCTATCGCGGCACGCCCGACTGGGTCTACGAGGAACCGGCAAGCGTCAGCGTCATCTCGAGGGAGGCCATTCAAAGCTCTCCCGCCCGCAACGCGCGCGACCTGCTCGACACGGCCGCCGGCGTCTATGCCAACCGCTCCGAGGGGCAGAACCCTGGCGTCACGGTCAATATTCGCGGTCTTCAGGATCAGAATCGCGTCGTCACCATGATCGACGGGGCGAGGCAGAATTTTCAGCGCAACGGTCATGGATCGACGCAGCGAACCTATGTCGAAACTGCCTTCATCCGCGAAATCGACGTTGAAAAGAGCGGCGCGTCTGGTGTCGGCGGAGCCGGTGCACTCGGCGGCTCGGTCAATTTCCGCACTATCGAGGCCGATGACCTCATAGAAGACGGCCGCCAATGGGGCGGCGAGTCAAACGCGACCGTTGGCACCAACGAGTTCCAGTTCGATGGCGCAAGCATGGCGGCGGTCAGACTGTCGGACAGCTTCTCGGTGCTCGGTGGCATTAGCCACAAGAAGATCGGCGCCTACGACATCGGTGAAAATGGCGACATCAGGCTTTATGACAGCTCTGTGCATGACGGAGCGGCGATCTTCACCGGACAAGACTCCTACTCCTACCTGCTAAAGGCCGAGGCGGAACTCACCGACGATCTCGATGCGTCGCTGACCTGGCTTCGCAACGATTCCGACTTCAGTCAGGGCTCCTACAACAATGACGGCAACCTCGACGAAGACACACAACAGGTCCTGAACGATACTCTTACCAGCAGCCTCCACTGGGATCCGGACAGCGAGCTCATCGATCTCAACGCACGCCTCTGGTACAACCACACGCGAAACCGCGAGAAACGCTACGGCTCCGCCATCAACGACGACGGTTTTCCCGTCAATTACGCTCTCGGCACGCTGGGCTTCAGCATCGATAACACCAGCCGCTTCGAGACCTCAGGCGGTTCCCTTTCGCTGAACTACGGCGTCGAGGCTTTCTTCGACCGCGGGAAGACGGAGACACTCGAGGATTACTTCCTCAACGGCGTCGACATGACGGCCACTTATACCGGCACAACCCCATCCGGCGATCGCGATGTCTACAGCGCCTTTGCCAGTGCTACATTCGAACATGACGATTGGCTGATGGCGCAGGCTGGCCTGCGCTACGACTACTACAATCTGTCGGGCGATGCATCGCTCTATGGTCTGGAAGTCAAAACCATCGATAACCGGAGATGCCGGTTGTATTTCCCTGATGGCGTGACCTGCCGGATCTGGACAGGCACCATCGATCGCGTGACGATCTATCCGGAAAATGTCATCCCGGTCGACAATTCGGACGGCGCGCTGCTGCCCTCCGCCATGCTCGCCGTCAAACCTGTCGACTGGCTGCAGCCTTTCGCCAAATATTCGCGCAGCTTCCGTCCGCCGACGATCATGGAAACCTTCCTGACGGGCGGTCATCCTGGCGTCAATCTCGTGGAGAACGCTCCCAATCCCGATCTCGTGGCCGAAGAAGGCAACACTTTCGAGCTTGGTGTGAATGTCACGACCGATGGGCTTGTGTCCGCTGATGACAGCCTGCGCATGAAGGCCGTCGGCTTTTACCGCGAGATCGAAAACTATATTGCGCTCGGCACTGTCCATCGCGCCGAGACCGGACGCGACTATGCCTCCTATGTCAATGTCGACGGCACGACGCGCATGAAGGGTGTCGAGCTGGAGGCGAGCTACGACGCAGGCAAATGGTATGCGGGCCTTTCCTATACTTATCTGAAGACGGATTTCGGCACCCACTACAGCTATGACGGCACGAGCTACGAGATCGAGCCCTCGATCATTTTCGTGCCGCCGCGCAACAAGTTCACCATCGATGCGGGCATGCGGCTTTTCGATGACAAGCTGACGATCGGCGGTCGTGCCACCCATGTCGGCGGCACATCACCCAATATCGGCGTGCTGGCGAGCAACTACGTTACCGAAGACTATTCGCTCTACGACATATACGGGTCCTACGCCTTCAACGACACCGTCAAGCTTCGCTTCGCCGTCAACAACGTCACTGATGTCGCCTACGTCCCGGCGCTCGGGACCATCAGTCTGCCGGGACCGGGACGCACGGCGACGGCATCGCTCAACTTCAAGTTCTAAGCAATTTCCCGGCCGACAGGCCGCGGATCCGAGGTTCGTCGATCGACGGACAACCAACCATCAACGGAGAAAGACAATGAGTGTAGGAATTCAGGTCCCTGCCGGTGCGCCCGATTGGGTCAACTATCTCGAAACCACGTGGCTCAACTCCTTCTCATATCGCAGCCATGGCTCGTTCAGCCCGGGCTCTGCGCCCTACGACCAGTGGGTCGCAGGCAACGCCGGTACTGCCCAGTCTGGCGTGGTTCTCAACGGCGATTTCAGCTACATTCCGCCGGGCGGCTTCGTCGGCTCGCTCGACACCCTGGAATTCGGCTCGCACCTCACCGGCAGCACGGCGGCCGGCTACGATCTCAGCACCGTACTGACGCTGGACCTGTCGGACGCGACCGCCTCCACGGCGTTCACCTATGCGATCTACTACCTCTCCAACTTCGCAGACCTGACGCATCTCTACGACTATCTCGGCGAACAGGGCACGACACAGACCGGCAATAGCGGCGGCCTCGGCGAGACCCTTTACAGCTTTGCCGGCGACGACGTGCTGACGGGCGCCGGTGCGAGCGACTTCGACACCTTCTATTATCGCGCCGATCTGAATGCCGGCGGATGGGGCGACGATACCATCAACGACTTCGTTGACGGCAACGACCTGATCGTTCTCGACGGCTATGGCTGGGACGATTACAACGATTTCGTTACGGCTGGCGGCAGTATTTCCGGTTCGACGATCTCTTACGCCGGAAACAGCATCGACGTCGCTTTCGCAGGCGGCGGCACGCTTGACAGCTCCGATCTGATCTTCGTCGCGTGATCGGCCGATGAGGAACCAATTTTTGGTTCGGACGTCGTCGCAGCCTTTTGCTGCGGCGACGATCCTTCCGCTGAAGGGCAACGCTGTCGCCATCGCCCTCATCAGCGGGGTCGTCAACCTGCTTGCCCTGACATCGCCCCTGTTCATGCTGCAGGTCTATGATCGCGTGCTCGCAAGCGGCAGCGTTCCGACGCTGATTGGTCTGGCGCTGCTTGCCGCCGGCCTCTACGCATTTCAGGCTGTCCTCGATATCGTCCGCGCCCGTGTCTTGCTGCGGATCGGTGAGCGGTTCGACGGAAAGCTCAGCGCCCGCGTTCATGAGGCGGTGATACGTCTTCCATTGGTCAGTCGAGCCCAAGGTGACGGCCTGCAGCCGCTGCGGGATCTCGACAATGTCCGCGGCTTCCTGTCCGGCACGGGGCCGACAGCCTTCTTCGACCTTCCATGGATGCCGCTTTATCTCGGCATATGCTCTCTTTTCCATGTCTGGATCGGCGTGACGGCGCTTGCCGGCGCGATCATTCTCGTCTCGCTGACACTGCTTACGAACGTCCTGTCACAAGCCCCCATCCGCGAGACCATCGCCCAGAACATGGCCCGCAACGGCCTGCTCGAAGGCACCCGTCGCAACGCGGAGGTCGTTCGCGCGATGGGGCTGGAAGCGCGGCTCGCCAAACGATGGCTGAAGGTCAACGCCGCCTATCTTGCGGCCAACCGGCGGGCCGGCGACATCGGCGGTGGCTTAGGAAGCGTGTCGAAATCGCTGCGCATGATCCTGCAGTCCGCCATCCTTGCCGTCGGTGCCTATCTCGTGATCACGCAGCAGGCCACGGGCGGTATCATGATCGCAAGCTCGATCATGATGGGCAGGGCGCTCGCCCCGATCGAACTCGCAATCGGCAACTGGAAGCCGTTTCTGATGGCACGCCAGAGCTGGGCAAGGCTTCAGGAGCTGCTTGACAAGATCCCCGAGGCCAATCCCGTCACGGCTCTGCCGCGCCCCGAACGTGAGCTGCGCATCGAGGCCGTGACCGTCGTGCCTCCGGGCGAAAGAAAACCAACGCTCGCAGGGCTCGGTTTCTCCCTGGCCGCAGGAAGCGCACTCGGCGTGATCGGTCCGTCCGGATCGGGAAAATCGACCCTGTCGCGGATCCTCGTCGGCGCCTGGCAGCCCTCGGCAGGCAAGGTCCGGATCGATGGCGCAAGCCTTGACCAGTGGGACAGCGCCGCACTCGGCGAACATATCGGCTATCTCCCGCAGGGCGTCGAACTGTTCGACGGCACCATTGCCGAGAACATTTCGAGGTTCGAGGAGGCTCCTGATGCGGAAGCGATCATCGCTGCGGCGCGCACCGCCGGTGCCCATGAACTCATTTTGAAATTCGAACTCGGCTATGAGACGCAGATCGGCGAGGCCGGAACCGCCCTCTCGGCAGGTCAGCGCCAACGTATCGGCCTTGCGCGTGCCCTTTATCGCGATCCGTTTCTGGTCGTCCTCGATGAGCCCAACGCCAATTTGGATGCCGAGGGTGAAGCAGCTGTCGTCAGGGCCATCGCCGCGGTTCGAGATCGCAAGGGCATCGTCGTCGTCGTTGCCCATAGGCCCAGTGCGCTTGGGATCGTCGATCACGTGCTGATGATCGAGGGCGGCAGGCAAAAGGCCTTTGGTCCCCGCGACGAGGTTCTTGCCAAAGTTCTCAAGAGCGGTTCGGGCCCGCCGGCGGGCCGGGGCTTTCAGGCAACAGGCGTCAGCACTGCACCGCTGCGGGTGATCGCAAACGTCGCCCAGGCGACATCCGATGCAGCAAATGGCGCCGCTCCGGACAGTCAGGAGGATGCCGATGTCAGACATTGATGACCGCGAAGTCAGCCGCTCGATCCGTCGCCACCTGATGGTGGGCGTCATCGCCTCGCTCGCAATGGTCGGGGGCGCTGGGGCCTGGGCCTCGGTGACGGATCTTGCCGGAGCAGTGGTGGCACCGGGGCATTTCGTCGTCGATTCCTATGTCAAGAAAGTCCAGCACCCGACGGGCGGGGTCGTCGGAGAAATCCTTGTCGGTGAGGGTGATGAGGTCAGGGCCGGTGACGTCCTCATGCGCCTTGACTCCACCCAGACTCGCGCCAACCTGGCGATCGTCACGAAGCGGCTCAACGAACTGGCGGCGCGGCTGGCGCGGCTTGAAGCCGAACGTGACGACCTTGATGACATCGCTTTTCCAGACTGGCTGCTTGCCAACAATCGTGATCCTGAAGTGGCTGCTGCCATCCACAGTGAATCTCGTCTGTTCCAGTCCCGGCGCGACGCGAGGGAAGGGCAGAAAGCCCAGCTCAATCAGCGCATCGCACAGTTCGAGCATGAAATTGCCGGGCTGAAGGCGCAGGAAGTTGCTTATGGCGAGGGAATAGAGGTTCTCAATACGGAAATATCCGCTCTGAACAGGTTGCGCGAACAGGGCATCGTTTCCGATCAGCGGCTGAACGGCCTCAAGACTCAGGCTGCGACATTCGGCGGAGAACGCGGCGAGAAGATTGCGTTCCAGGCCCAATCGGCTGGCCGGATTACGGAAACGCGGCTGCAGATCCTGCAGATCGATCAGGACCTCAGAACCGAAGTCGGGCGCGAATTGCGGGAGGTCCAGGCGCAGATCGGCGAATATGTCGAGCGCAAAGTGGCAGCCGAAGACGACCTGAAACGCATCGATATTGTCGCTCCGCAGTCCGGCATCGTGCACCAGTTGGCGGTCCATACCGTCGGCGGGGTCATCTCTGCTGGCGATCCGATCATGCTGATCGTGCCGGAAGGAGACGATCTGGCCCTTGAAGTTCAGATCGCGCCGAAGGATGTGGATCAAATCCAGATCGGACATACCGCCTTGTTGCGCATGACCGCCTTCAATCTTCGTACGACACCCGAACTCAACGGCCTTGTCAGCCGAATTGCGGCGGATCTGACCACCGATGAACGGTCCGGCCAGTCCTACTACCTGGTGCGCGTCGCCATTCCGCAAGCCGAAAAGGAAAAGCTGAAGAACCTCACGCTTGTCCCCGGCATGCCAGCCGAGGTGATGATCAAAACCGGCGACCGCACCGCGCTTTCCTATCTCGTCAAACCGCTTTCCGACCAAATCTCCCGCGCGTTTCGGGAGGACTGAGGCCGATGGCAATCGTTAGAAATAAAAGCGCGGCTGTCGATCGCTACCAAGCTGTCCGCGCGGTGCTGAGCGCGAACGTATGGGAAGAAGTGACAAGGGCCACGTGAGCCTTGAGCGAAACGGCACAGTTCCCTGGATAGGAGAGGTTGTGCTGGATCAGATGTTTAAGCAACTCATCGGCGTTGCGCTTTTCAGTCAGTGGAAATGTCACAGTCATATGCGTTCCTCCGAGGAGCAAATTGACCCTTCGGAGGGATTTAGGCTCGAATTCTTTTGCGCTGCAACAAGAAAATTTTAACCACAAAATTAAAATCGATTAGTTTTTGAAGTGGTTATTTTAAAATCGTTTTAAATCCTGCGGTGGTTCTTGGCGCCGCGCAGAGCGGCTGCGACAAAATGCACACAGCCGGATAAGGCCTTGTTAACCATCCAGGTCTCAGATGGGGAGAAGTTTAAACGTTCTACCAGAGCCGTGAGAATGTGTTCCGCCGCGTAGGGCTTTAAATCCGCACATATCCCCTTGAGAGTCGATGCCGACGGGCGGGTTATGCGCTGGTGCGTTCTGTTCTCGGTGTGTGGCAATGTCGATCATTCATAGTATCAGCGTAAGAAGCGGTCGGCTGGTGAAGCTCACCTTCGAATCTGCGCCCTTCACGCGGGCCGCTCGCAAGACCGCCGGAACGGCACGGCAAGCCAGAAGCCGTATTGTCACCCTCGCAGGCGTCCTCGGCATCGTCTACGTCGGAATGTTCGGCAAGCTGATCTATTATGGCCTTGCCGTCGACACGACGACATCGAGCATTCCGCCAAATCCGATTATGGCCTCCCGGCCGGATATCCTCGACCGCAACGGCGAGCTTCTGGCGACCGATATCCGCACGGTTTCGATGTTTGCCGAGCCAAGCCATATGGTCGATGTTGATGAAGCGGTCGAGAAGCTCACACAGCTTTTCCCGGAACTCGACCGAAAGACGCTCTACCAGAAACTGTCGGACAAGCGTTCGCAGTTCACATGGCTGCGTCGCCAGCTGACGCCGAAACAGCAAAGCGAGGTTCTGGCTCTCGGCCTTCCCGCCATCGGCTTCCGCCCCGAGGTGAAGCGCTTCTATCCTGGCGGGCGCACGGCGGCCCACATTCTCGGCTATGTCGATATCGACAACAAGGGCATGGCCGGCATGGAGAAATATCTCGACATGCAGGGCCTTTCTGATCTGGAATCCACTGGGCTTGCGGTGCGCGAAAATCTGGAGCCGGTGAAGCTGTCGATCGACATCCGGGCGCAGAATGTCGTTCATGACGTCGTCACCGATGCTATCACCACCTATAAGGGCAAGGCCGCAGGCGCCGTCATCCTCGACATCCATACGGGCGAGGTTCTGGCCATGGCTTCCGCTCCCGATTTCGACCCGAATGACCCGCAGGCGACCGGCAGCGAAGGCTGGCTGAACCGCATGTCGAACGGCACTTTCGAAATGGGCTCGACCTTCAAGACCTTCTCGATGGCATTGGCGCTCGACAGCGGCACGGTTAAACTCTCTGACAGTTTCGATGCCACCGGCCCGCTGCACTACGGCGGCTTCATCATCCACGACGACCATGACGTGCCGCGCCGCTGGCTGACCATTCCGGAAATCTTCCGCTATTCCTCCAATATCGGCACGGCGAGGATGATGGATCTGGTGGGCATGGATCGTCAGAAGGACTATCTGACCCGCTTTGGCCTCTTGACGAAAATGCAGACCGAGCTGCCGGAGGTGAAGACACCGACGCAGCCGAAAGTATGGAAGAAGATCAACTCGATCACGATCTCCTTCGGCCATGGTGTCGCGACCACGCCGTTGCAGACGGCGGTCGCCGGTGCCGCTCTCGTCGATGGCGGCGAGCTGATAGAGCCGACTTTCCTGCCGCGCTCGGCCGAAGAGGCGGCGAAAACCGAGCAGCAGATCGTCAAGAAAAGCACAAGCGACACGATCCGCGCTCTCTTCAAGCTCAATGGCGAACAAGGTTCCGGACGTACCGCCGACGTGCCAGGCTTCCATGTCGGCGGCAAGACGGGCACGGCCAACAAGGTCGTCAACGGCCATTATTCGCACACGCTGAGCTTCAACGCCTATCTCGCGGCCTTTCCGATCGATGCGCCGAAATATGTGGTGCTTTCCTTCATCGACGAACCGCTGACCGGCCAGCACGGGCTCACCTTCGCGACGAATACGGCAGCACCCATGGTGCATGACATCATCAGCCGCGCCGCGCCTATTCTGGGTGTCGAACCGGATTTCGGGCAGAACCTGCTGGCCTCATATTGAGGAGTGGCGGGCGCGGTTTGAAATCTCCGTGCCGGTTTTTTGCTGCTGAGCAGTGCAATTATTGACGGCATCGTTGCCGGCAATGAAGTTCATCGAACTTTCATCACGTTGCGTCATCTGGGCTACATACTTGCGGCCTAGGTCATTGGGCGGAGGTGCGCGCCTCATGTCCAGTCGAATGAACGTCACAGCAAAACGCCTCATGGACGCCTGCGAGTTGCTGCTTTGCGAGGCGCATGCCCCCGAAGAGCTGACGGCGCGCCGGATTGCGATCCAGGCGCAGGCGACGCCTTCGGCAATCGCCTATCATTTCGGGTCTCAGGAAGAATTGATCACGGCCGTTGCCGAGCGCGTCTATCGCCGACTGAACGCGGAACGCCTGAGCCTGCTGCAGAAAGCCGTCGATCGGCGGGCACCCAATCCCCCTGATATCGACGAGGTGATAGCAGCTCTCGTTGGCCCATCGATCCGGTGGGCGACCGATCCGACATCTAGCTATCCGGTGCTGTCGCATTTCACTTCGATGGCACACAGCCACCGTGACGGCGCGCCTCACTACCGTCGCATCATCGAGGATGTCGAGCATCACCGGGCCTTCATTCCGCAATTGAAGCGGATCGCGCCCTGGCTCGACGAGGTCGATATCGGCTGGCGCCTGAACTGTGCGCTCGGCATCCGCTCGCAGGTCACCCGCAGCAGGCAGCGCACGGAACTTCTCACCAATCGTCAGATGGATCTCGACAACCCAGACCTCGTCATCGCGCGCATGGTGGAGGTGATTGCGCCGATGTTCCGTCGGGCTTCCTGAGCTTCGCGGATAAAGTCCTAACGTCTTTCGAACAGCATTCGAAATCCGTCACGCCGGCGAAACACGCCCCCTCTATCGGTTTTCATCAGAGAACCGTCAGGGAGCCTTCCGATGCGCCGCGAGACCACTTTCATTCATCTGACTGACCTGCACATCGGCACCGCCGATGACGATCATCTGTACAGTGATACGACCGAGACGCTCAACCAAGTGCTCGATCTGGTCGCCACAGTCACGCCTAAGCCGCAATTCGTGATCGCCAGCGGCGATCTCACCAACCGCGGTGATGCGGAGAGCTTCCGCCGATTAAAGGAGATCATGGATGCACGCATCAACGTGCCGGTGATCTATGCCCTCGGCAATCACGACACGCGTCCCGGTTTTTACGAGGGTATGGCGGTCACAACGGACGATCCGGATGCACCTTACGATCACGATGTCGTCGTCGACGGCATTCACATCGTCACGATCGACTCGTCGACACCGGGACTGATCGGCGGCACCATCGATCCGGAGCAGTTCGACTGGCTTGCCTCGACACTGGATACGCATCCCGATCTGCCGAAGCTGATCGTCGTTCACCATCCGCCGGCTCTGGGTGAGGAACCTGATGCAACCCACTGGCGAACCATTCATTTTCCGCAGTCGGAACGCTTCGGGGCGCTGCTCAAGGGTCGCAGTATCATCGGCATCCTCAGCGGCCATATCCATCATGACCGTGTGTCCGTCTGGCACGGCATCCCGGTCGTTGTCGGCACCGGCCAGCATGCGGCGACCGACATTCTGCGCACTGACATTTTGCGCATGGTGCGCGGCGCCTCTTTCGGCATCGGCACCATCCGTCCGTCCGGCCTCACTATGGCCTTCGTGCCGCTGCCGTCCGACCGCGCCGAACTCAATACCTATCCGCTCGAAATGCTGTTGGCGCGGGCGGTTCCCGTCGCGGCCGAATAAATTTCAGGAGACATCTATGTTGCGCAGGACCACGTTGAAGTTCACGGCAGCACTCGCCGCCGTCTCGCTCTTACCATCGGGCGCATTCGCCGAAATGCCCGCATCCGTCGACAAGCCGGTGACGATCAACTTCTACAACTACAATCTCGCCTCGGCGAGCGCCGGGGCCGATGCGACCAAGGAACTGATTGCCGGTTTTGAAAAGAAATTCCCTAATATCAAGGTCGAGACCGTCGCCGTCCCCTCCAACGAGATCATGGCGCGCGTGCAGGCTGGTATCGTCGCCGGCAAGCAGCCGGACGTGGCGCAATTGGTGTTCCGCGATTTGATCTATATTGCCAGCGATCTCGGCGCCAATGCCCTCGAAGACATGGTCGATGCGAACGAACTGAAGGAACAGCTCACCGGGATGATTCCGCAGGGCCTCGAACTCGGCAAGGTCGATGGCAAGACATATGGCCTTGCCTACACGTTCTCGACTCCGATCCTGTTTTACAATGCCGACCTCTTCAAGCAGGCGGGTCTCGATCCGGACAAGCCGCCGAGGACCTGGGACGATATCAACGTTGCCGGCAAGACCATCAAGGAGAAGACTGGCAAGAATGGCTTCTTCCCCGGCGCCTACGGCCCGACCGACGGCACTTTCGTCTATCAGTCGATCGTCATGTCGAATGGCGGCAAGGTGCGCGACGGCAACAAGCTGACCTTTGCCGACAAGGACGCGGCGGACGCCGTGAAGATGCTGCGCAACCTGGTCGACAGCGGCGCGCATGCCAAGATCGATCCGGCGAGCGCGTCCGACACGTTTGCCGCGGGCAATATGGGCATGTTCCTCTATACGAGCGCACTACTGTCCAGCGTCAAGAAGTCGGCTCAGGGCAAGTTCGAGCTGCGGCTTGCACCGATGCCCTCCTTTGGCGACAAGCCAACGGCGCCGACCAATTCCGGCAGCGCCCTCTTCGTCTTCAGCAAGGACCCCGACAAGCAGCGCGCCTCCTACGAACTCCTCAAATATCTGACGAGCAAGGAAGCCTACACGATCATCACCAGCAAGATTGGCTATCTGCCGCTGCGCCTCGATATCGTCGACGACCCGAATTATCTCGGCCCCTGGCTCAAGGAAAATCCGATGTTCCGGGCCAACATCAAACAGCTCGACCGTCTGACCGCCAATATCGCCTTTCCCGGACCAAATTATCGCCAGGTCGAGAAAATGATGATGGACGGTGTTCGTGAAGCTGTCTTCGGAAGCGGCGACCCGGTCGAAGCGCTGAAGAGTGCGCAGGAGCAGGGTCAGGACCTGATGCCATAAGCCCATCTTGATCTTCATGCGGAAGGTGAGGGGCAGCGGCGAGGGCTGCCCTTCACCGACAAGCGATCGGAGCTTTCACCAATGACAGATACCCAGGCAGAGGTGGCCGGCCCCGCCGCAGTGAAAATGACTCCGGTCCGGTCGGAAATCCCTCGCGAACGGTTTACCATTGCGCCTTGGCTCTATCTGGCGCCTGCGCTCATTCTGCTGATGATCTGGACCTACATCCCGCTTGCCGAGACATTCCGCCTGTCTTTCTATCAGTGGAACATGCTGCCGACGTCGCCGCAACGCTTTGTCGGGCTGACCAACTACCAGCGGCTGCTGGCGCTGCCGGAAATGCGCAACGCTCTCTGGAACACGCTCTATTACACGATCGGCCTGTTTCCGATGTCGGTGATCATTCCGCTTTTCGTGGCGATCTGGACGCAGGATCTCGGCGGCCGTGCCCGGACGATCTACCGGTCGATGATCTTCGTGCCGATGATCATTGCTCCAGTCGTAGCCGCCATCCTGTGGCGCTGGCTGCTGAACGAAGACCAGGGGCTTATGACGCTTGCTCTCGAGGGTCTTGGCCTCGGCCGCATCGGTTTTCTGACCGATCCCGCCTATGCCCTGCCGACGCTGACCTGGATCACCGGCTGGAAGCTGATCGGCTTTTCGACGCTGCTCTTTTCCGCCGCCAATGCGGGTATCAACCCGTCCTATATCGAAGCCGCGCGCATCGACGGTGCCAGCCGCTGGCGCATCATCCGCGATATCAGGCTGCCGTTGCTCTCTCCGACGATCCTGCTTTTGTCGATGATGACGGTGCTTTTCGGCGCGCAGTGGAGCTTTGCTTATATCAATGTGCTGACCAATGGCGGCCCGCTGAAGTCCACCACCAACATCTTCTACCTGCTCTGGGAATACGGGTTCCAGACGCTTTCGGCCGGCTGGAGCTCTGCTGCTGGCATGATCGCTTTTGCCGGCTTCGCGGTGCTTGCCGCCCTCTGCATGTGGTTGACGAAGAGGTTTGCCTTCTATGACAACTGATGCCCTCGACGATCATCACTCGAGCCGATCGGCGCTCTCCCCCGGGTTCGCGCGCAAGTTCGGCGTGCACGCGGTAATGGTCGTACTCTCTATCGTTTCGATCTTTCCGATCTATTGGATGATCGTCACATCGTTGCGACCAGAGAACGAGATCTTCTCCACAGCACTCTGGCCGTCCCGTCCGACCTTCGACAATTACTTCTTCGTGTTGACGCGCGTGCCGATGCTGCAGATGCTCCTCAACACAACGATCGTGTCTGCCGCGACCGCCTTGCTGCAGGTCGTGACCGGCATGTTTGCCGCCTATGCGCTGGTGCGCTGGCGCATGCGGCTTTCATCGGTCGTCCATGGTCTGATTGCGCTCTCCTGGCTCGTACCTTTTCAGGTCACGATGATCCCGAACTATGTGCTGGCCTCCCGGCTTGGCTTGCTCGACACCTTGACGGGTCTGGTCGTGCCGAATGCCGCCCACGCTTTTGCGATCCTGCTCCTCTATCACGCGATGCGTGCTTTCCCGACCGAAGTACTGGAGGCTGCACGCATGGACGGGGCACGCAGCTTCCGCATTCTCTGGCAGATCGTCACGCCCAACATGGGCGCGCCCATCGCCTCCTTGTCGATCATCGCCGTCATTTCCGCCTGGAACGAATATTTTTGGCCGCTGCTCCTGTCGCGAAAGCCCGAGAATTCGGTCGTGCAGATCGGCCTGCAGATGTTCATGACCCAGGAGGGCAACCTCTGGGGGCCGCTGATGGCGGCGGCGGCACTCGCCAGTCTGCCGATCCTGCTGATCTATCTCGTGCTCCAGCGCCACGTCATCGAATCCTTCATGAAATCCGGAATCCGCTGATCATGCAAAATCATCAGAGACTTATCGCGCTGGAAGGCGCCCATAACGTGCGCGACCTTGGCGGCTATCCGGCCGGCAATGACAGGCAGACGCGCTGGCGCTCGGTCCTGCGCGGCGACGCCCTGCATGCGCTGAGTGAGGCCGACATCGAGGCGCTGATCGCCCACGGGGTCACGACGGTGATCGACCTGCGCAATCCTCAGGAACTCGCACGTGAAGCCAATCCGTTCTTGAATGATCCGCGCGTTCACTACGAAAACGTCTCGTTGTTTTCGGCCCTAGCGCCGGTCGAATTGATGGCAGCGGAAACGACCGATTTCGACATGGGCGACCGCTACTGCCATGCCCTCGACAATTGCCAGCCGGCAATCGCCAGGGTGCTGACGACGATCGCACACGCACCTGATGGGATCGTTCTCTTCCATTGCACGGCCGGCAAGGATCGCACCGGCATCATTGCCGCTCTGATGCTGGCGCACGCCGGCGTCGATGAAGCGACGATCATCGAAGATTATACGCTGACCGGTTCGATATTCGCTCCCTTGCTTACCGACTTCCGGGCACGGGCAATCGCACGCGGCGTACCTTCGGACCTTGCAGACCTGATACTCGCCTCGGCACCGCAGAGCATGGCCCGGGCACTCGGGTACCTTGCCGGTCATTATGGCCGCGTTGGTTCCTATCTCGCGCAGATAGGCTTGGGCGAAGCGGAAATCACCAGCCTCAGACAGCGGCTGTGCGATTGAGCGTTGCTCTGACGCGTTGAGCGAGAGGGCAGCCTGCGTAAATCGAACGTCAGCCCGGTCGATAAAGACGCGGTCTGCCATTATCGAAACTCCTGCGTCCGCCCTTCCAGCCGGCAATGACGCGGGCGATCTCGCGTACCGCCGCACGCGGACCGGAACTATCGAGCAGCACGATCGTCGCCTCGGCACCCACTTGCAACCGTCTGACGCCGCCGAGCTGGCTTGCCGCCCCCTCTGTCACCATGTCGAAAACCAGCGCCATGTCCTCTTCCCGCGAGAGCTGGGCGACATTGGCAAAGAGATTGGCCATACGGATCAGCGAGGCATCGCCATAGGGAGTGAAGGGATTGAGGACGTTGTTCGTTGCAATGGAGGTGGCGACACCACGGCCTGCCAGCAGATGAGCGGGCGCGACGCCGCGCGGCACCAGACGGTCATGACTGCGCCCGTTCAGGAATAGATCGGTGGACGGCAGAACGGAAAGTGCAATGCCGGCTTCAGCCAGCCTATCGGCGATGGCGACGATCTCTGCCTGCGACATGGCAGAGAGATTGGTGACGTGGCCGATTGCCACGCGACCCTGCCAGCCGTGACGAAGCGTGGCCTCGATCACTGCCGGCAGATCGGTTCGGTGAGGATCGAGGTTGAAATCGAGATGGAAATCGACCGGCACGTCATGTTTCAGTGCCAGCGCGAAGATCATTTCGATATGCCTGTTGGGATCGGGGTCCGTATAGGGACAGCCGCCGACCAGATCCGCACCATTGGAAAGGGCGGCGTCGAGCATGCCTAATGTCTCGGGCTCGTTCGTCAGCCCCTCCTGCGCGAAGGCGCAGATCTCGATATCGACAGCGAAGGCATAATTCGCGCGGATGCGCTTGATTGCCTCGAAAGAACGGAAACCGGCGCGAGGGTCGATCTCGACGAAGGTGCGCATCCGCGTGGTACCGTACGAAATCGCCTTCTCTACGACGCGTGCGGCCCGGACATAGACATCCTCTCCCTCAAAACCCGCTTTGGCCTTTGCTGTTTCCCGTACCGCCTCGGCAAGCGTCCCTTCGCAAATCGTGCAGCGGTCAAGAATGCAGGCTTTGTCCAGATGGATGTGTGTGTCCACAAATCCACCGAAGGCGAAGGCGCCCTCGCCATCGACGCTTTCGATCGCCTCGCACCTTATATCGGATCCGATGTCAGCGATCCGGCCCTCTCGCACGGCTATGTCGATGAGCGCGCCATTTTCTTCAATGCGGGTGTTGCGGATAACGAGATCGAACAATTGGTTGGTGATCGTCACAGCGAGATAGCGCCTCCGTCGCTACGCGGATCGTGGGCGCCGTCAATCATCCCATCTTGCCCGATGCGGATCACGCCGGCCTGGCCGCCGAGCGGGCTGAAGCTGTCGATCGTCGATATCTCATGGCCCATGGCGGCGAGCGCGGTCACAATTTCCGAGCCGGCATTTTCCTCGATCTTCAGGCTATCCCGGCTATCGGAGAAGGTGCGGCCGAGCAAAAAGCGCGGGCGGGATAGCGCGGCGGCTGGATCGAGCCCATGGTCGATCAGCAGGCTGAGAAGCAGCGACAGAGTCTGGGGCTGTCCATCGGCTCCTTGCGTGCCGTAGACGAGATGCGGTCGACCGTTCTTGAGAGCGAGCCCGGGATTGAGCGTGTAGAACGGTCGCTTGCCGGGACTGGCGACATTGGGGCTGGCGGGGTCGGTGCTGAAGGCCGCTCCCCTGTTCTGCCAGAGGATACCGGTATCGCCGACCACAACGCCACTGCCCCAGTCGAAGTAGAGGCTTTGCAGCAGCGAGGCGCAGCGCCCCTTGCTATCGACAGCCGCAAGCAGGGCCGTGTCGCCATGCCGATAGGGCTGCGGCCATGCTAATGCGCGGCCGGGATCGATTGCCGCCGCCTTTGCTGCGAGCCGCAACGGATCGAGCAGTTCCTGTGAAACATCGGTTGCGAAGCGGGGATCGGCGATCGCGTGCCGGTCGAGGAAGGCTTGTTTCACCGCTTCGACAAGCCTGTGGTAGAAGCCCGCGTTATCGGGAGGGAAATCCGTCATCGGCAAATGGTCGAGCACGCCCATGATACCGAGCGTCGTTATTCCCTGGGTTGGGGGAGGCGGTGCGAGCAGGGTTGTGTCGCGATAGGTCTGCCGGAGCGGGGTCGCGATATCGGTTCGTGTTGCAGCGAGATCGGCGGCCGAAAGCGGCGAGCCGGCTTCTGCAAGCCCAATGGCGATCCGCCGGGCAAGCGCGCCCTCATAGAATTCACGGATGCCATGGCGGGCAATGGCCTCAAGCGTCTTGCTGAGCGCCAGCTGCCGCTGAATGCCTTTTGCCTGGAAGAGGTTCGTGAAGCCCGGCCAGCCGCCCAGCTCGCTGCAGCGGAATTCGTACCAGAAGGCATGCGATCGGCTGACTTCGAAGCCGTCGTCCGCCAGGGCGATTGCATCGTCAAGCAGGCTTGGTAGGCTCTCCGACCCCGCCCATTGGGCCACGGAATGGGCAAGCACCTTCTCCCAGCTATCGACGAGGCAGGCGCTCGTCAGCGTGGAGCGGGCACCGCGAAGTGGGATGTCTCCGTCCGGAATGATGCCCGCCGCCTGACCAATGCCCAGGAAGGTTTGTGCTTTGCCCGTCTCATCCGCGACCAGCCAGACGCCATCGCCGCCGAGCCCGCAGAAATGCGGGTAGGTGACCGAAAGAGCTGCGCCGGCGGCAACCAGCGCTTCAATGGCATTTCCTCCGCGCCGGAGCACCTTCGCGCCTGCCTCGCTGGCAAGCCAATGCGGCGTCACAATCATGGCGCCGCGGGACGACGTGTCAGCTCGAGTATTCTGGGTGACGGGATTGGACATCAGCGTATCACGGAGCCGTTTTCGGCAACGAGGCGGCCTTCCTTGAAGACGCGGCGTGGCTTTGGAATGGCGACGACGGCCTCCGGCACATGCTCGGCGGCAAGGGTGACGAAATCGGCCTTTGCGCCGACAGCAATACCGTAGCCTTCCAGTCGTAGCGCCTTGGCACCGCCTGATGTCACCACGTCGAAGGCGGCGCTGAGTTCCGCATCGGTGTAGAAGCCGGAGCGGTAGGCGATAATCTCTGCGCGGCGCAGCATGTCGCCATCCCCGAAGGGCCACCAGGAATCGCGGATATTGTCGCTGCCGCTGAAGACGGTGACGCCGGCGGCGCGCAGCAGTGCGACCGGAGGGAAATTGTGGTTGCCGGGCGCATTGGTCATGATCAAGACGCCGCTTCCGGCGATCAGGGCAGCGATCTTCTTGGCTGCGTCAGGCGCGAGATCGCCGAGGCCGTAGGCATGGCTGACGGCGACATGCCCCTGCATGCCAAGCGCAGTCGTGCGAGCACAGATCTCCTCGATCGTCATCGCGCCGAGTGTGCCGGCGTCATGAAGATGGATGTCGACATCGACGCCACGCTTTTCGGCAATGCCGAAGACCACGTCGAGATGACCCTTGATATCGCGGTCGAAAGAGAGCGGATCGAGCCCGCCGACGAGATCGGCGCCCATTGCTATCGCCTCGTCCATCAGTTCCGGCGTACCCGGGCTCCTCAGGATGCCACTTTGCGGGAAGGCGACGAGCTGGATGTCGATGATGTCAGCGTATTCCTCACGCACTTTCAGGATGGTTTCGAGCGATTTCAGCCCGACCGATCCATCGACCATCACGTGGCTGCGCATCTGCAAGGCGCCGTTCGAAATGCAAAGGTCGAGCTGGTTGCGGGCACGCTCGTCCATGGGCGCTGCGGCAGCCATATTCTCAGCCTGAAAGGCGACACGCTCATGCACGTCGAAACCATTGGTGCACGGTTTGTGCGGGATCCATTTGCCTCCATAGAAGCTCGTGTCGAGATGAATGTGCCCCTCTACGAAGCTCGGCACGAGGAGCGCTCCGCCGATATCGACGACATCTTTCGCGCCTTCGCTGGAGCTTGCCGGCTCTATCGCCGCGATCCGGCCGTCCCGCACCACGATGTTTTTCAGCGAACCGTCGGCAAGCCTTGCGTTGGTGAAGACTGTTTCTACTGCACTCACTGATGTTTCCTTTCCCTTCCATTATCGGCCATACCCCGCCCGATGCAGGGTCCGGATATTCTCCAGCGATGGAGGATCAGTTCTGCGGCAGCGTACCTTGTATGCGCTGAGGTCGATCCCATTATTAGCGATGACGCCCGGATAGGCAGATGCCTCGCAGCTCCAGACAGTATTCCGGCAATGATGACGCGGTATGCGACATGAGCAAAATTTAGTCTACATGATATTGAGAATTAGGTATGCAATATGGATGCCAGAATGTATCGAAAATGGCGAATTCAAATCCATAAGAGACTAAGCACACGAATTCGTTTAGTGAAAAGTAGCAATGAACGGCCTCACCGGAAAGCGTGGCTACTGACCCGGAAAATGTGGGAAGCAGATCACGCCTACATAATAGTCAGAATCTTGTATACGCGATTGAAAAACCGGCAGATCAGCCAGCTGCGCGGGTGGAAAATCGCGACAGGATCGAACCAATATCGGACTCTGCGGCAAGATCATCTTCGATCAGAGCGCGGCTTTCAACTGACAATAGATGTTCGTCCACCAGATGTTCCGCCGCAGCCTGGTCGCCCTTTTTCAATATGTTGATGAGGCCCGAATGTTCGCTGATCGCGCATTCGCTCGAATGCGGCCGGCTATACATGGCAAGGATGAGCGAGCAGCGGGAGACGAGTTCGGAGAGGTAGCGTTCGAGCAGAGCATTGCCGGACAATTCAGCAAGCTTCAGGTGGAATTCACCCGCCAGACGGGTCGACAGGCGCACATCTCCCTTGGCGTGAGCGGCCTCCTCTTCCTGCACATGTTCCCGCAACAGTTTTTCGATTGCTGGGTTCCAGCGCTTGATGACGGCCTTCATCATCTCGCGCTCGAGTGCTCGGCGGATGGCAAAAGCATCACGCGCCTCATCAAGGCTCGGCTGGGCCACAGTGGCCGTGCGCTTGTGGTGGGTGTCGACCAGCCCCTGGGCCTGCAACTTGGCCAGCACCGTGCGGACCAGAGTGCGGCTCATCGAAAAATGCCGGCCTATCTCGTCTTCGGGAAGCTTGGTGCCGGCTTTCAGCGCCTGCTCGATGATGGCCTGCCGAAGTGTGCGATGGGCGATATCCACCCGGTCGGAATTGGATGACATAATTTCAAGGGCTCGGTTGATGCTGCATACATTATCGCGCCATCAGGGATACAACAAGGCGATACTTGTTATGCGAACCCGTCGATGCCACGCTGAAATATTCTGCATCAGATGATAGAAGCCTACCCTCTTTTGAAGGCTAAATCGCGCTACCTACAGACCTTAGACGCTGGTCTTCGGTGCGATCGTCAGCTCCGAACCATAGGCGCCGCGCATTTCCGTCGCCGCAGATGGATCGCGGTCGTCGGCCTTGTGCAGAAGCATCGAGCGATAGCCTTCTACATGCGGACCCTGGATCAGAGTCACATCGGCATTGCCCGGATTGTCGGAGCGCTCGAACCATTCGACGCTGTGATGCAGGAAATTCATTTCGAAGGCACGGTTGGTGACGCCGTGGCCGACGATGATTACGGTGTCGTTGCCGCTGCCGATGTCATGCATGACAGTTTGCAGAAACAGGCGCAACCGCTGGGCAACGTCCGCCCGGCTCTCTCCATCAGGCGGGCGGGCATAGAACTTGCCGCTATTGTTGCGAAGGCGCGCCCATTTCTCAAATTCCTCCGGAAATTTGCGCCGCTGCTCGGCCCGGTCGTAGATCTCGGTAAATAGGCCGAAATCCTGTTCGCGCAGCAGGTAATCCTCATGCACATCGCCGATGGCACCCGCAGACGCGGCCTCGATGATCGCGTCCTTCGTCTGGCGCGTCCGCAGATATGGCGAATGCCAGATGGTCGCCTTCCGCGTAACACCAGGTAGCGCTGCCAGATAGGAAGCGATACTGCGCCCCGCTGCCAGCGCCTGCCGGTAACCCCATTCCGTCAGCGGAACATTGTGATCGCCGAACTGCCGGTAAGCGGTCTCGCTGATGTTGCCGAGAGATTCGCCGTGTCGAACGAGAAAGATGTGCATGGCCGTCCGTGTATGCTGAGGATGAGGCATCATGACGGGCGTGAGGGCGGTGTGCAATGGCCGGGAAGCGTTGGATAGCGGGGCGCCCCCAAAACGCCGGCCGAATGGGCGGGTATCGTTCTGCCAGTACGTTCAGCACCGCATTCAGCCAGAGGGTCGGTTGCCGCGGAGCGAATATGCAAAGATGTCGCTTGCGGCATGAGCCACGGCGCTTCGTATTGGCCGCCCGACTGACGGGCGGCCGGCAGCATCTTCGGGGCAGATTAGGGCAGAGTATGTCCTGCAGCTCGGAACAGACGATACCATTCCTCGCGGGTCAGTGAGACAGATGAACCGGCCGCGGCTTCGACGACACGTGCCGGCTTCGTGGTGCCGAGCACGACCTGGATTTTTGCCGGGTGACGGGTGATCCACGCAACCGCAATACCCGTCGGCGTGACGCCATAGGCCTTCGCGAGTTCATCGATGGCGTCGTTCAGATCGGCGAAATTTTCGCGATCATCGAGGAAGACGCCGTCGAAGAAGCCCTTCTGGAACGGCGACCAGGCCTGCAGTATCATACCGTTGATGCGGGAATAATCGAGCAGGCCGTTATCGCGATCGATCGATTGATCAAGCCCGGCCATATTGGCGGCAACGCCCGATGCGATCAGCGGCGCATGGGTGATGCTGAGCTGCACTTGATTGACGATGAGCGGTTGCGTGACCGCGGTCTTGAGTAGTTCGACCTGGCTAGGTGTATGGTTGGAAACGCCGAAATGGCGGACCTTGCCGGCAGATTTGAGCGTGTCGAAGGCTGCTGCGACTTCCTCGGGTTCGACAAGCGTGTCTGGGCGATGCAGCAGAAGCACGTCCATATAGTCAGTCTTCAACGCTGCGAGCGACTGATCCACCGAGGCCAGAATATGCTCGGCAGAGAAATCGAAAAATCCCTTGCGGATGCCGACCTTGCTCTGGATGACAAGCTTCTCGCGTTCGGCGGCGGTGAGGGAAATCGCCTCCCCGAAACGAGCCTCGCAGCGATGCGGAGCACCGCCATAAATGTCCGCGTGGTCGATAAAGGTCACGCCGGCATCGCGTGCGCCGCCGACCAGCTGCTGGATTTCGCCATTGCTCATATTGGCGATCCGCATCATTCCGAGGACGATGCTCGACACGTCGAGGTCGGTCTGCGGAAGCCTATAGAATTTCATGATGAATACCTCAGGGGTTGCGAAATAACTAAATGGTTATCCGCTTATTACGGGAACGGCAGCCGCGTGGCTAGCCGGAGCTGTTGCTGTCAACGACCGATGGTGTCGGGAATTCGCCGATGTCGGCTTCGGATTCCGCTGCTCCCTTTGGACGAAGCTCCCATGATAGGCTAGAGATCGCCGTGGTCCAGCAAGGACATCGGCTGTCGAATTGGAGGAAATCTGCGTGGCGGATCAAGCAAAACTGGCGGCATCCCGCCGGGCAGCACAACGGGTGACCCTGCGCACTGTAGCGAAGTCGCTCGGCCTTTCCGTCACGACCGTCAGCCGCGCCTTGAAGGATGGCCCTGAGGTTAACCGCGAGACGATCGACCTCGTCAAAAAAGCCGCGTCTGATCTCGGTTACCGACCGAACCTCGGCGGCATCAATCTGAGAACGGGCAAGACACATGCCGTCGGCGTCATCATGCCGTTCCATCGGGAGGGCGAGATGAATATCGTGGTGGCCTCGCTGATCGAGGGCTTCTGCGGCGCAATGAAGCAACATGGCTACCGCACGACGGTCGCCCCGCAGTTTCAGGCTGACGACCCACTCGCAACGGTGCGGGACCTTGTCGAGGAGGGGACCGTCGATGGTCTCATCCTTACCCATACGAGGCCGCAGGACGAACGGGTGAAATATCTGCTGGAGGTCGGCATGCCCTTTGTCACCTTCGGACGCACCGAGCTGCTCAGCAAACATCCGAGCATCGATATCGACCACGAGGAGATCGGCGCGGCTGCAGCGGCGCGGCTGCTCGATGCCGGACACAAGGCGCCTCTGCTGGTCGCGCCCTCCAGCCAGTTCACCTACAGCCTGCAATTCATCAAGGGTTGGACAGCTGAATTCAACCGCAGGAACCTGACTGTTCCTGACGAGCGGATGTTCTTCACTGCAACCACACCTGATAGCGGCAAGAAGATTGCCGTTGATGCGCTTGCCAAATATCCTGATGTCATGAGCGCCTTCGTGGCAAGCGACGAGGCAGCCCTCGGCTTCGTTTCCGCTCTCGCGGATCTTGGGCGAAAAGTCGGCGAGAATTTTTCCATCCTGACCTATTCCGGCAGTCGTCTCCATGATTTCTACAATCCGCCGCTCAGTACCTACTATTTTCCGAATTTCATCATCGGACAGCGTCTCAGCGACCTCCTCTACAGGTCGATACACGGCGAGCCGGCATCCGGCCTGATCGAGATTGTCCGCGCCAGTTTTGTCGAACGCCGCAGTGAATTCAGCCTGCGCTAAAAATCCCTCAGAAATCTTACGCAGGTCAAGTCATTCGTAACGTTACGAATTCATCTTTCCCTACCGCAATGCGGCACAAATTCCATGGGTGACGACGTTGACAGGGTAGTTGCCATCATGCATTCGTAACGTTACGAATTGACTTCTGGAGCGGGTTGGAGCGCTCCAGAAGGAAGATAAAGACGCTGCGATAATGATGGGAGGACGGCGTGGGTGCTCAAGCACTTTTTTTCGGTTCGCCAATTTGGACGTTCAACTGGAATCCGCCTTATGCGGCGCCTCTGCGCCGGCTGGCGGCCACCGGTTGCAAAGGTTTCGAGCTGACTGCATGGTCGGTCGACATGCTCGGTTATTACACCGACGAGACGATCCGCGAACTCAAGTCGATCGCAGACGGTGAAGGGCTGACGCTGACCAACTTCTTCTACAATCTGCCATTTTCGCGTGATGATAACGCACCGATTTCTCGCGTAGACCTGGATGCCTATAAGCGCGGCGTCGAGCTGGCTGCAAAGATCGGCACGCCGATCATGACAAGCATGACGCCTTATCCTTTCCAGTCGGATATCAGGCCGATCCTGCAGCGGCCGACGGCCCAGGAATGGTCGGCCGTCGTGAAGCCCGAATGGGATTGGGCGGAGGAATATGAGGTCGTCGTCGAAGGTTTCGCGGCAGCCTGCACCATTGCCGCTGATGCCGGGCTGCGTGTCGCGATCGAACCGCATCCCTATCGCTGGGTCAGCTCAGGTCAGGGAATGCTGCGGTTGATCGAGCGCACGGGCGCCCCCAACCTAGGGCTCAATTTCGATCCAAGTCATCTCTTTCCTGCCGGCGACATGCCGCATTACGTGGTGCTGTCGCTCGGAGACCGGATCTACAACACGCATTTCTCCGACAATGAAGGGCACACTAATGCCCACTGGCGCCCCGGCCGCGGCAAGATCGACTGGAAGGCGATTTTCGCAGCCTTGCGAACGATCGGTTATTCCGGGCCGATCACGCTGGAGCTCGAGGATGCACCGGGCGCATCGCACTGGACCCATTTCCGGGAAGCCACACCGGAATTCGATTCCGAAATGAAACGCGGCATCCGCTACCTGCGCGACTGCGCTGCAGAACTCGACATCATCATCGCCTGAGGAACAAAAATGAGCGGGAACGGCCCCATGAAAGTCGGCATCGTCGGTGCCGGGAATATCAGCGCCACCTATGTCGCGACGCTGCATATGTTCGATTTCATTCGCGTGAAGTCGATCTACGATCTCTACCAAGAGCCTGCGCGCAAGCTTGCCGAGCAGTTTGGCGTCCAGTCGGTGTCGCTCGATTCAATGCTCGCCGACCCCGAAATCGGCCTCATCATCAACTTGACCACGCCGACCGCTCACTATTCGATCAGCAAGAAGGCGCTGCTTGCCGGCAAACACGTCTACTCCGAAAAGCCGCTCGGGGTTTCCATGGAAGAGGCCGAGGAACTGATGGCCCTTGCCCGCGCTGGCGATCTGCGACTCGGCTGCGCGCCCGATACTTTCCTTGGCGGCGGTCATCAGCTGACGCGGCGTCTCTACGATGAAGGCCGCATCGGCACGGCGATTTCCGCAACCGCCATGCTGCTTCTGCCTGGTCACGAGCATTGGCATCCCAATCCGGCCTTCTTCTACGGTCGCGGCGGCGGGCCGATGCTCGACGTCGGCCCCTATTACGTCACCAATCTGATTGCTCTTCTCGGGCCGGTTCGCGAAGTCTTCGGCGCGGCCAAAGTCACCCGCATAGAGCGGACTGTGAAGACGCAGCCACGTTTCGGCGAGACGATCAAGGTGCTGACGCCGACGCATCTGACCGGCGTCATGGAGTTCCATAGCGGCGCGACGGTGACGATCGCCACAAGCTTTGACGTCATCAAACACAAGCACAACCAGATCGAAATCTACGGTTCCAAGGGCTCGATGGTAACGCCGGACCCGAACAACTTCACGGGCAAGGTCGAGATCTTCACCGAGGGCGATCAGGCCTGGGAGGAGGTGGCAATCGACCATCCCTATGTCGAAGGTGTTCCCGGTCATCTCGGCCTGAGAGGGCTTGGTGCTGCCGAGATGGTGGATTCACTGCGTTCCGGCAGGCCGCATCGCGTTTCGTCGGAACTCGCCTTCCACGCGCTCGAGGTGATGACCGCCTTTGAACGGTCTGCTCAGTCGAAACGCCCGGTTGCCATCCAAAGCAGTTGCGGCCGCCCAGATCCGATCCCGAAGCATTTGAAGGAGGGCAAGTTCACGTAGGGCTCCTCCCGGCCGGCCGGGCGATGCGCGAATGCACCGTCCGCCGAGGGGAAGAGGCCTTGGGCTGCTAGACGTCTATCACTGTTTCGGCTTTGCCACCGTCTTCTGAGCTGAACGTTTTGGTGCAGGCTTTTCTGTGGCGAGCCCCACCGCTGGCGCCGCGGGCGTTGCGGATCGGATGTCGTTGGTGATCGATTGCGCTGCCGCGATCACCGCCTGTTTGATGTCTGCTACGCGCTTTTCGTCGACGCCTGTGACGAAAGGAACGCTGACGGCTGCAATGACCGTGTCCTGATGGTCCCTGACCGGGGCTGCGATCGCATGAACGCCGGACATCTGCTCGCCCATGTCCCGCGCCCAATTCCGCTTGCGGATCTGCGCAAGCTCTTCAAGCATCTGCTTGGGATCGGTAATCGTCTGGTTGGTGAAGCGCTCGAGCTTGGTCAGACGCCGCTCGATGTCCTCCTGCAGTGAAAAGGCAAGCAGGATCTTGCCGGCCGCACCTGCATGAAACGGCAGGCGCTGGCCGGCCGTCGCCGATAGCGCATATTGGCCATGCCCCTGCGCCGAGGCGACAACCAGAATATTGTCGCCTGACGGTACCGTCAGCTTGCTGCCTTCACCCAGAAGCTCGGAGATCTTGTTCAGATGCGGCTGCGCGATCGCTAGCAGGTCGTAACTCGCAACGGTCGGCGCGACATGGGCCGCAAGTGTCAGGAGGCGGCGGCCGAGCGTATAGCTTCCCGCTGGCGAGCGATGCACGAAATCGTAGGCGCTCAGCGTGTTGAGCATCCGGTAGACGGTGGTGCGTGACAGCCGTACCGCTTTGACCACGTCGCGGATCGTCGCGCCTTCCGGCGTGCGCTCCAGAAGCGCGAACACCTCCACCATCTGTTCGATGACGGGGATACGATATTTCTGCGCGGCGTCTTCACTAATGTCGGTCATTGAAAATCCTGCCAGGCCCATCAGGCAATGCTTAGCCTTCCATAAGCAATGCGCGGAGTTCACGCAATCGCGGCTCCTTTCGATTGACTCCGGCACGCGAATGCCGATAAATTCTTACGTGAACTTATATCAGTTCAAATAAGAAACGTCACGTCGATTTATTCCGCACGCGGCGTTCCGAAAAGATGCCGGATCGGGAGGTTCGGCGAGTGGCTGCGCCAGTACGCGCGGAGAAACGGAAAGACGGAGGAGGATGCAATGAAGAGTGTGAAATCGATCGGACACGTGGCCGTCAGTGTGAAGAACATCGACAGCTCGCTCGACTTCTATGTCAACAAGCTCGGCTTCGACGAAATGTTCCGGCTGGAGCGCGACGGCCGCCTGTGGATCGTTTATCTCAGGATCACCGACACGCAGTTCATCGAGCTGTTTCCGGAAGGTGTCGGCGACAGCGCGCCGCCTTTTGCCAATGTCGGCTATAACCATCTTTGCCTCGAGGTCGAGAATATCGACGAGGCGATCGCCGATATCACCAGCCGCGGTGTTGTCCTGACGGCTGAAAAGAAGCTCGGCGTGGACAACAACTATCAGGCCTGGATCGCCGATCCGGAAGGCAACCGCATCGAGCTGATGCAGCTTGGCGCCGACGCCATGCAGACGGCAGCCGTTCGCCGCATCAACGGGCGGGGTTGAGCCATGGATCTTTTCAAGCATCTCGGCCATATCGCATTGCGCGTCAATGACCTGGACAAGTCCTTGGCGTTCTATCAGAAACTCGGCTTTCGCGAGATGACGCGACTGCTCAACGATCAGGGCGAGGCGTGGATCGTCTATCTTCGCATCAACGATGATCAATACCTCGAGCTTTTCCCGAAGGGCGTGAAGAGGCCGGAAACCGGCCCTGATGTCATCGGCATCTTCCATATCTGCCTCACCGTCGAAGATATCGACAAGACGTTCGAAGAGCTTGCGAAAGTTGGCATCCAGCCCAGCAAGCCAAGGCCAACCAAGATCGGCATCGACGGTAATCGCGGCGCTTGGATCGAGGATCCCGATGGCACGCAGATCGAGGTCATGGAGATGGCGCCGGATTGCATTCAGCTGCAGGCCATCAAGAAATTGCGTGACGAATCAGTCTAAATGGACTGTTTTCTGCTGCAGCGGCAAGTAACAAGAAAGAACCCGGCAGCCACCTGCCGGGTTCTTTCGTCGTGGGATGTCAGAAGATCTGATCGTAGGCGTCCTGCATCGCCTGCACGAACTCGTCATCTGTCCGCTTCGGATCGCTCCAATATTTGTCGGCTTCCTGCCAGATGGTGCGATACCAGTCGGCATCAGCCGTATTGAAGGGGTTGGAAACCTGCTTCGTCGGATCCTTCAGCGTCTCCAGGACGAGCTTGTTGCAGGCATCAAGGTTCGTCGTATCGGCATCGGTACGAACAGGGCTTGCGCCCTTCTTCAAGACGAACTCGGCATTGAGCTTCGGATCGACATCGAGCTTGGCGAAGTCTTCCTGGGCTTTTGCCGTGTCAGCATCGTTGGTGTTGAGGAAGCCCCAGGAATCGACGGTGACGACGACGGCCTTGGTTCCCGGGATGTTGATGCAGTCGAAGTCCTCGCCGAGCTTCTTCTGCGCGGCCATGAACTCGCCCTTCATCCAGTCGCCGTGGATCTGCAGCAGGGCCTTGCCGGTAATAACGAGATTGGTCGTGTCGTTCCATTGACGGTTCGGGGAACCTGGATCGGTGTGGTCGGCGATCTGGCGGAAGCGTTTCAGCGCCGCCCGCATTTCCGGCGTATCGATCACCGTACGGTCGGGCTTTTCACCGTAGAACCGATTGTAGATGTCAGGACCTTCTTCCGAGGCGATCAGGGCCTGCAGCAGATAGGCCTTCTGGAACTGATCGCCGCCCTGGGCGATCGGGATGTAGCCGGCGGCCTTTACCTTGTCGAAGGCTGCGAAGAGGTCGTCGAGCGACTTCCAGGACTTCGGGTCGACGCCCGCGGCTTCGGCGACATGTCTGTTGTAGTAAACCATCCCGTCGATATGCACCGTTGCCGGCGCCTTCATGATCTCGCCATCGACGGTGATGTTCTTCAGAACCGAGGGCGGGAAATTCTTCGTGGCGCCGATGCTGTCGAACAGCTTTGTGAGCGGCACGCCGAGGCCCTGCTTGTTCAGATCCCGATAGATGCCGGGATCGGAATTCATGAAGATCGCGGGCGGATTGCCGCCGGTGATCATGTTCATCAGGCTGACATTGGCGCCGGAATCATGGGCGATGGACAGGTCTTTCCATTGGTGGCCGTCCTTTGCCCAGGCATCCCTGAGAACGCTAAGTGCCGCGATCTCAGATGGCTTGGACCAGGTGTGATAGACCACGACTTCATCCGCCCAGGCGTTCGCGGCAAGTGGCGTCGCGGCAAGCAGGAGCGATAGTCTCTTCAGCGAATTCCATTTCGTCATGCAACATTCCTCCCTTTTAATCTGGTTATAGCCGCTGGCCGGTTGGTGCGTCGAAGACGTTCAATTTGGTCAGCGGCAGATAAACGGGCAGAGCCGGCTTGCCCCGATAGCGGTTTGCATCACGCCCATCGATACGGACGGCGATGCTTCTTCCCGACATGGTCAGAAAGGCGAAGGCGTCAGGTCCGGATTTCTCGAAATACTCGACCGGGCAGTCGAAGCGGACGGTATTTCCGGCGTCCTGGCGCTCCTCGGTCAGAAGCTCCTCTGCCCGGAAGCCGATCTTGACGGGCTTGCCTTCCGCAGCCTTTGCCTTCCACCTGTATTCGCCGAGGCTGATGCGGATACTGTCCTTCTCATCCACCGCAACGAGATCGCTGCCGTTACGCCTGACGACGCAGTCGAGCAGGTTCATGGCAGGCGAACCGACAAAGTCGGCGACGAAGAGATTAGCCGGCTCGTTGTATATTTCATCAGGCGTGCCGAACTGCTGGATGACGCCCTTGTTCATCACGGCGATCTTGGTCGCCATGGTCATGGCCTCGACCTGGTCGTGGGTCACGTAAACGACGGTATTCTTGAGCTGGTTGTGGAGTTTCTTGATCTCGATGCGCATCTCGTTGCGCAGTTTGGCGTCGAGATTCGAAAGCGGCTCGTCAAACAGGCAGACGCCATATTGCTTGACCAGCGCCCGTCCGATCGCAACGCGCTGGCGCTGGCCGCCTGAAAGCTGGGACGGCTTGCGGTCGAGCAGGTGCTCGATCTGCAGCAGTTTGGACGCCCAGTCGATCCGCCTATCCGCCTCCGCCCGCGTGATGCCGCGAGAGGACAGCCCGAAATTCATGTTTCCGCGCACGGTTTTAGTGGGGTAGAGCGCGTAAGACTGGAAAACCATGGCGAGGCCCCGATCCTTGGGATCGAGATAGCTCACATCCCGCTCATCGATGAGGATTTCCCCGTCGTCGATTTCGAGCAGCCCGGCCAGAAGATTGAGAAGCGTTGTCTTGCCGCAGCCGGAAGGTCCGAGCAGCACCAGAAACTCGCCGTCGCCAACGCTGAGGTTCAGGTTTTCGATGACCGTCAGCGCACCGAACTTCTTGACGATATTGTTGAATGCGATGGAAGGCATGCCTCTATCCCTTGATGGCGCCGGCAGTAATGCCCTGCACGAAGAATCTGCCGAGAACGAAATAAATGACGAGCGGTGGCAGCGCGGTGAGCAGCGCCGAGGCCATGTCGACGGCGTAGTTCTTGGCGCCTGTCGTTGTCACCGTGATGTTGTTGAGCACGACCGTCATCGGCTGCGTGTCTTGTGCACCGAAGGTCAGCCCGACCAGAAAGTCGTTCCAGATGCCCGTGATCATCAGGATCAGCACGACGATCATGATATTGCCCGACATGGGCAGGACGATCTCGAAGAAGATCCGCCAGAAGGAGCCGGAATCGATCATTGCCGCGGCGATGATCTGCGGCGGCATTCCCTTGAAATAATTGCGGAAGATCAATGTGAGGAAAGGCATCGACAAGACGCTGTGAATGACCGCGATGCCGAATGTCGTGCCGTAGATATGCAGTGAGCCGGTGATCTTGATCAGCGGATACATGATGATCTGAAACGGCACGAAGGCGCAGATGAAAAGCACGAAAAGAAAGGCGTTTGCCCATTTGACGTTCCAGAGCGCCAGCCCGTAGCCGGTGACGATCGAGAGCGCGATCGTCAGCACCAGACTGGGAGCGAGGATATAAAGCGAGTTGACGAAGCCGACGCGCACGCCGTTGCAGTTCATGCCGGAACAGGCCTGCATCCACGCATAGGACCAGGCATCGACCGTCCAGGGCGAGGGTAGCGAGAAAATCTGTCCCTCGCGGATCTGATCCATCGTCTTGAAGGATGTGACCACGACCACATAGAGAGGAACCGCGAAGAAGGCGGCTGCCATCAGCAGGAAGACGAAGATGACCACCCGGCTTGGCCTGATCAGCGAGCGCCGGCGCACTTTCGTCGCGCGGCCGGGTTGCGATGTCGCGGATATCGCCGTCATGCGTCCCTCCTTTGCCGGATTGCGGTGATGATGACGAGCGGCAGGAAGAGGACGAGTGTCGTCAAAAGCATGACGGTAGCACCCGCCGAGGCGAAGCCGAGATTTTGCTTCTGCCAATAAGCATCGATAACGAAATAGGCCGGCATGACCGATGCCCCACCCGGTCCGCCATTGGTCATGGCGACGATGATGTCATAGGCCTTCACAACGCCGATGCAGAGCAGGATGATGCAGGTCAGGAAGGTGAGTTTCATCATGGGAATGATGACCTCGATATAGAGCCGCCAGAAGGGCACGCCATCAAGGCGCGCGGCCTGCCAGATCTCGGTATTGATCGACTTCAGGCCAGCCAACATAAGCGCCATGAAGAAGCCTGTCGATTGCCAGACCGCCGCCAGAATGACCCCGAACATGACGGTGTCCTGGCTCGCAAGCCAGTTGAAGGAGGCGCTCTCCCAGCCCATCGAGTGCAGAACATTCTCGACGCCGAGGCCTGGATTGAAGAGCCAGCGCCAGACGAGGCCGGTGACGATCAGCGAGACCGCAAGCGGATAGAGAAAAATCGTGCGGAAAATGCCTTCGCCATGCACTTCCTTGTCGATCAGGGCCGCGAGAATAAAGCCCATCACGATCGACAGCAGGCTGCCGATGGCAAAGATGACGAGGTTCTGCAGCGACAGGGTCCAGGACGGATCGTGAAACAGCCGCCAATACTGCTTCCAGCCGACCAGTTCATAGTCGGGAAAGCGTCTAGATGCCGTGAAGGAGAGATAGACGGTCCAGCCTATCGCTCCAATGAAAAAGACAAGCGTCAACAGCGCCGCAGGCGCAACGGCCAGATGCGGAATGACGCGGCTCCATCGGATTCCCATGAGCCTCCTCCTCAGATCGACAGCGCTCCGCTCCTCCGGAGCGCCATAACCTGTTCCTATATGAACTGTATATAGTTCATAACGGATCAAATATAGGAATCAAAAAATCGCGATGTCAATGACAATTGGCTGCGCCTGAAGGCGTCGCTTGCGTGGAAGTTGGATCGGGCAGAGCTGTCGGACCGCCGATCAATCGAAGAACGTCTGGTCGTCTTCTGCGAGATACTGTCTTGCCCGTTCGGGCACGAGGTCGACGCCCATGCCCGGCCGTTCGATCACATCGACGAAGCCATCTTTGACGATCGTTTGCGGCAGCCCTTCAACGATGTCGTACCACCAGTCCGGGTCGCCGGTCGTATATTCGAAGGCGATGAAGTTATAAGGCAGGGTGGCGCAGACTTGGATCAGCGCGCCGAGGCCAAGCAGCCCGTTCGCCGTGCCGTGCGGCGCCATTATGATCGAATGAAGGTCGGCATATTCTGCAATCCATTTGAGTTCGGCGATGCCGCCGACATCGGCTGGGTCGGGGCCGACGACATTGACCGCATGGGTTTCGATCAGTTCCTTGAAGTTCTGGCGCAGATAGATCTGCTCGCCGGTATGGATCGGCGTCGTGCTGGAGCGTGTGAGCTCGCGATAGACGCCGGCATTGACCCAGGGCGTATAGTCGCCGGAAAGCAGATCCTCGATCCACAGCACATGATAGGGCTCCAGCATGCGCGCAAGGCGGATCGCATCCGGCAGCATCCATCCCGGGCCGCAATCGAGCGCGAGGCCGATCCGGTCGCCGGCGACTTCCTTCATCGCCGCGACGCAGTCCACCAGATGGCGCAGGCCCTTTTCGGTGATCGGGCCGCGGTCGAGCGCGCCATGGAAAGGGCTGGCATTGGGCTCGCCATAATAGAAGTCAGGGATACGCTTCATCGGCGAATGAAAGCCGATCGGCTGTTTGATGACGGTAAAGCCCTCGGGCAGATCCATCATCTTTTTCAGGTCGTCAGCCATATCCTCAGGCTCATAGCCGTTGATGGGAAAGCGGATGGAACCGTTATAGACGCGGATGCGATCGCGCACTCGACCGCCGAGCAATTTGTGCACCGGCAGGTTTGCGGCCTTGCCCGCCACATCCCAGAGCGCCATCTCGATGACGCTGACGGCAGATCCCCAGGGTTTGAAGCTGCCGCGCTGGCGGATCTTCAGCATGACGCGCTCGACATTGGTCGGATCCTCGCCGATCAGTGCCTCGCGCAAGGCAAGGATATGGGGTTTGAGATAGGGCTTCCACGTCTCGGCCTGGCCGTAACCGGAAACGCCTTCATCGGTGACGATACGCACGATTGGGCTCTTGCCGATGATGGCGCATTTGAGGTCCACGATCTTCATATCCGCTCCTCCCTTTATTGCCTTGTCTGATGTTCGCGGCGTTGCGCCTGATTGGCTCCAACGGCGATTGACAAGCCTCCGGTTATTCTATTATCATTCATTAGAGAACTTTTTAAGTTCAAATAAGAAACAATTGAAGAGAGCGATTGTTTCTTAACGTGCTTGCAAAGTGGGCTTAGCTGGAGGAGGCAGGCCATGGTTACGCAGCATGCGGAGATCGCAGGCAAGGCCGAGCGATTCAGAGAGCTTTATACTGCCGCAGTCTACGACATACTGGACGAGATGGGGCTGCCCAATCAATGCATGGATCTCGGCATTCATGCGCTCGACCGCTCGATGCGTATTGCCGGCCCTGCCTTCACGGTCGCCGTGACAGCCGACATGCGCAACGACGATGAGTATGATCTCGAAGAGGTCAAAACCTTCACCTTTTTCCGCCGCATGTATCCGGGCTGTGTCGTGTTGATCTCGGCCGCTGGCGAGCGCAAGGCCGGCCATTGGGGCGAACTGATGAGCACCGCATCGAAAGCGCGCGGGGCCGCCGGTGTCGTCATTGACGGCGGAATCCGGGATGGCAATATCCTCATGGGAATGGAGGACTGGCCGGTCTTTACTCGCTATCTTTCGCCGATCGAGTCACGCGGCAGAACCCGCATCAGCGGTATCGAAGTCCCTGTCGCGGTGACCGGCACCCTGACGTCGCAGATCCGGGTCAATTCCGGCGACTGGCTGTTCGGCGACATGGATGGCGTGATGGTCATCCCCGCCGATAAGGTCGATGCCGTTCTTATGCGTGCAGAAGAAATTCTGACGATCGAGAACCGCTCGCGCAATGAAATCCGTGCCGGCGGCGATGTCGCCGATATCTATGCGAAATACGGACGGCTTTGAGCCGTTCGCACCATTTGAACGACTGTCAGAACAAGAAGAAAAGCGGCGCGTGCAATCTGCTGCCGGGAGGAAAACATGAAAATCACGGCGCAGAAGGTCTTCGTCGCCAATGTTTCGCGGACCAACTTCGTCTTTGTGAAGCTCTACACAGACGATGGCCTCGAAGGCGTCGGCGAGGCGACGCTCGAATGGAAGACCAAGACGGTCGTTTCCGCCCTGGAGGAACTGGAGCGTGTGCTGATCGGGCGCGACCCGTTTGCCGTCGATGCGATCATCGAGCAGCTGCACCGCGATTCCTATTGGCGGACCGGCGCGGTTTTCCGCACCGCCCTCGGCGCGATCGAGGCGGCACTTCTCGATATCAAGGGCAAGGCTCTCGGTGTTCCGGTCTTCGAGCTGCTCGGCGGCAAATATCGCGACCGGGTCGAATGCTACGCCAATCACTGGTTCTTCGGCGCGGCTACGCCTGAACAATATGCGCAAAAGGCCCGCGAGGCGGTTGCCATGGGATACCGCGCCCTCAAATGGGATCCTTTCGATGTCGCCGATCTTGAAATGAACGGCAAGCAGCGCCGCCAGACGATCGATATCGTCGCAGCCGTGCGCGATGCGGTCGGGCCGGATGTCGATTTGATGCTCGATGTGCACGGCCGGCTGAACGTGCCGACGGCGATCGCCATGTGCCGCGAGCTTTCTCGGTTTGATCTCCGCTGGATCGAGGAGCCGACGCCGCCGGAAAGCATTGATGCCTTGGCCGAGGTGCGCGCCGCAAGCTCCATGCCGATCGCAGCAGGCGAACGCTGGTATGAACCTACGCGCTTCCTTGAAGCGCTGGCCAAGAAGGCGGTGGACGTGTTGCAGCCGGATGTCTCCCATGCCGGCGGCCTCGGGGAGACGAAGCGGATCGCGCATATGGCGCATTATCATCTCATTCCGGTCGCCCCGCACAACCCGGTCGGCCCGATCATGAATGCGATGACCCTGCATATGTCGGTTGCTATTCCGAATTTCTCGGTGTTCGAAACCGTGTCGATCGACGTGCCCTGGCGCAAGGAACTGGTTCGCGAGACGCTGCAATTCGAAGACGGCGCGATCCTTGCACCGACGGCACCGGGGCTGGGCGTCGAGCTGAACGAGGAGGCCTGCGCGCGCTATCCGTACGCGCCATCTGACGTGCCGTTGTTCGACGGCAGTATGAACACGAGCGGTGTCGCGACAGGGGCTGCGACCTTCACGCAGGCCGAAAGAGGCGGACGCGATTGACAGCTAGTGCCTCGCACCACAAAGTTATATAATGAAATGGTGGAAGTTCACATTTGAATAGATCGATGTCTGCATAGGTCGCAAGAAAAGTGTGGCCGGGGGGGGGAGAGGAGCCACCTTGGCGGATACCGGTAACAAAAGAGGTCTGAGGAGACGGGCGCGACTGACATGTCGCACGAAGGAGGAGGCAATGGACAAGGTGAAGATGACGGTCATGACGACCGTTGCAGTCTCGGCACTTTTATTCGCATGCAGCAGCGCATCGGCCGGTGAGGTGGTCTGGTGGACGCCGAACTGGGGCCAGGCGCGAGCGGAGAAGCTGGCTGCCGATTTCCAGAAGGCAAATCCCGATATTACGATCAAGATGGAGATCACGACGGCAAACGGTCTGCCGCAGCGTATCCTGACCGCGCTGCAATCGGGTGCTACGCCAGATATCATAGAGGTGCAGCATCCCTGGGTTCAGGGCTATGCGCATAACGGTCTGGTACTGCCGGTTGACGATGTCATTGAGGACAAGGACGATTACAACAAGGCCGCGATCAACTACGACACCTATGAAGGCAAGCTCTACGGCATCCCCTACCGCATTGAATGCGTTGGCGTGCTTTACAATATCGGCGACTTTCAAGCTGCCGGTCTCGACCCTGCCAACCCGCCACAGACCTGGGATCAGTGGACAGATGCAGCGAAGAAGCTGACGTCGGGCGGCAAGTTCGGCATGGCGATCACCGGCGGCGGGGAGGTTGGCAACACGGTCACCCGCCTGCTTCCGCTGATCTGGATGAACGGTGGCAACGTCATCAGCGCCGATGGAAAGACCGCCCTGGTCAATTCGCCGGAGGCCGTTGCCGCCGTCAAATTCTATACGGATTTCTACAAGAACAAATACTCGCCGGACTCGACGCTGCAGAACGATGGCATCGCCAACCGCCAGCTCTTCATCGCCAACAAGGTATCGATGTATCAGGCGGGCCAGTTCGACATAGCCCCGATCATGCAGGCGAAACCCGACATGAAGCTTGGGGCGATGGCAACGCCGCATCCGGAGGGAAAGCAGACCGCCGGCATCATCGGCGGCTGGAGCTATGTGATACCGAAGGACACCAAGAACCCTGACGATGCCAGGAAGTTCATCAAGTTCCTCGCTACATCAGACAATCAGGGCTTCTTCACCGACACGTTCCCGGCCCGCGCTTCGGCGCTGTCTCAGCAACGATTCCAGGATCCGATGCTGAAACAGTTCGCGGCGATGCTTCCCTTTGGCCGACCTGCGCCGAATACGCCCCGCTGGGTGGAAATTTCGCAAGCTCTGTTCGACGGCGTGCAGCGTGTGCTCTCGGGTGATCAGGATCCACAAGCGTCCATGGATCAGGCGAAAGACGAAATTCAAGCTCTGCTCGACAGCTGAGCGAGCAGAGGCGGAGCGATATGGTTTCAAAGCGGGCGGCATGAACTGCCGCCCGCGCCGCTCACACAAACCTTGTGACAGTCCCGCTGCACCACAGGAAAGGTCGACCCATGGGCCGCCCATCTACAGGTCTTCTGTTTGTCATGCCCGCCATGATCGTGCTGGCCATGCTGATCGCCTATCCGATCGCCTACACAGTCCTGCTTAGCGCTACCAATGCGCAGGGCGCCTTCACGGGCAGGAATTTCGTCAATGTGCTGCGACCGCCGGTCACGCGGCAGGCCTTCGTCAACCTGATCTATTTCGTCGGCGGCTCTATCGTCTTTCAGGTCGTGCTCGGCACAGCTACCGCTATCCTGCTCAACCAGCATTTTACCGGACGCGCGATCCTGCGCTCCATAACGCTCATTCCTTGGGTCGTTCCCGGCATCGTTGCGGCGACCACCTGGGCATGGATGTTCCACACCGAATTCGGCATCATCAATTATATGATGACCGGCGCCGGCATCATCCCGGCACCAATCAGCTGGCTGACGGATAGCGGTACCGTCATGCCCGTGCTGATCGCCATCAATGTCTGGAAACTATTCCCCTTCGTAGCCATCATGGTTCTGGCCGGCCTGCAGGCGATCCCGAAGGAGCTTTACGAGGCTGCCAAGGTCGATGGCGCCAACTTCTGGGAAGAGGTCTGGTATGTGACGTTACCGCAGGTGCGTCCGGTCATCACGGCAGTGACACTGCTGCTGGTGATCTGGGGTCTCAACTCGATCACGCTGATCTATGCGATCACCAAGGGCGGGCCTGCCAACAAGACGCTGATCACGCCGATCCAGATTTTCCGGCTTGCCTTCGAAAGCTTCCAGTTCAATCAGGCGGCGGCGCTCTCTGTCATCTTCTTCCTGGTGGCTGCGGTTCTCGTGGCAATCTACCTGAAGGTGCTGGCGGCAAGGCCAGGAGAGGCTTGATGGTGAGAAGAAGCCGGCTTGGAACGCTGATGATTGCAGTCTGCTCGCTGATCCTGGTGGCCGTCTGCCTCTTTCCGTTCGCCTGGATGGCGCTGTCCTCGATCAAGACGCTTCCGGAACTCTACACGGTGCCGCCGCATTGGCTGCCGTCCGCGCCGACGATCGGCAACTATATCAACGTCATCTTCAGCTCGAATATTCCGCGCTATTTCCTGAACAGCGTCATCATCTCGGTCGGTTCCACGGGGCTTGCGCTGATCCTGGCGATCTTTGCCTCCTATGGCTTTGCCAGGTTCGAATTCCGCGGCAGGCGTTTTCTGCAATCGCTCGTGCTGATCGGCCAATTGCTGCCGACCGCGGCAATCATCGTGCCGCTCTTCATCACGCTGCGCTATCTGCACCTGGTCAACACCTACTGGGGCCTGATCCTGGTCTACATGATCATCACCCTGCCGCTCAGCGTCTGGATGCTGACCAGCTATTTCCGGGCGATACCCGTCGAACTGGAGGAGGCGGCGACGATCGACGGCGCCTCTCGCCTCGGCGTGCTCTTCCGCATCACGCTTCCGCTGTCGACGCCGGGCCTGGTGGCTGTCGTGGTCTATGCTTTCGTAACCACTTGGAACGAGTTCATCTTCGCGCTCTGCTTTGCGACGGATTCCTCGGTCAAAACCCTGCCGATCGGACTTGCGGAATTCTCGACCGAGTTCAACACCGATTGGGGAGCGGTGATGGCCGCCTCCATGGTGATGACGGTGCCGATCGCTCTCCTGTTCCTCTTCTTCCAGAACCTTTTCGTCGGTGGGCTGACGGCGGGGGCGACCAAGGGCTAAATTGACCTTCCGCTCAGAGTGAGGACTGTGCACGCTCGGCAGGTTCGGCTTCAACCGAAAGCGCTTCGCCAATCGCGTAGAAATGGCCGCCCGCGACGTGATGCAGACTGCGCCATTCAGGGCCGGCCGTTTCAAAGTGCCAGCGTCCATCGCGGAACACACGATCGTCTGCCCATGCTGCCGTTACTTCACCGATGAACAGGTCGTAGGCAGCCTCGATGTGAGGCTCATTGATCAGTTTGCAGGCGAGCCAAGCCGAGCAGCCTTCCACGAAGGGCAGGTCCTGTCCCGGCACATCGAAAATCGTTACTCCTGACTTCTGCAATTTGTCCGGCTCCTCAAACAGGCTGCGGTTCCCGACCTCGTGTGTCATCGAGAGCTGGGCAACCGTTGGCACCTGTATGACGAAACGTCCGCTTGCCTCGAGCAGCGTGCGCGTTTGGGCAATCTTGTCGACGACGACGGTCAGCTTCGGCGGATCGATATCGAGCGCGCAGCACCATGCAGCAGCCATGACATTGTCGATGCCGTTGTGGCGGGCCGACACCAGGATCGTTGGCCCGTAGTTGATCAGGCGAAAGGCCTTTTTGAGTTCAACAGCCTTCATATGTTCGTTCATTTGAAGCCCATAGTGGCGAAATTGCAGTCCCGGATATGTCTCCACGCCTTAAGACGAAGTGAGGCGCTGCGAAAGTGCGTGATTTCTAATGACGCCCGGAGAATCTGATCGCAGCGTATCATAGCTGGTTTGCATGGGTAGGAGATCAGGTCGCACCGCGACCCTGTGTTAGAAAGCGAGCGCAGCGCTCGCGAAGAATAAATCTCTCATGCTGGTGTCAGCCGTGCTTCTGAAGATGTGCGAATAGCCGAGATCCGCGTTGATCGTCCCGCCTGTCAGACGACTTCCAACTGTCCAGCTGGCAATGTCGCCGCTTTCGATACTGAAGCGCTCCTGCCCGAAAACATGGCCGTAATCGATTCCGGCATAGGGCCGCAATTCACCCAGCCTGTTGACGAGAAGCGCATTGCTTGCCCATGGCTGCGTGCGCCATACGATCTCGTTGCGCATGAAGACGCCATTATTGCCAAACAGCACGCTGTCGCGGGTGCCGCGTATGTTGCTGTAGCCGCCAAGAGAGATTTGCTCGGCCCCGAACAGATTGTCCGGCGAATATTGCCCGTTGATAACAGTGGCATACTGCAAGTGCTGACCGGAGATTTCGAAGGGTGTCGTGACATTGAGCGTAGCGGAAAATTTTGAGAATTCCGGCTCGGCATCAGCGGCTGCCGGCTCGCCACGCTTGACCGCGTCGAAGATATCGAGCCCTTGGCTATAGCCGAGATCGAAAACCCAGACCCCACCGAGCATCCGGCGAGAATGGGAGATGCCGAGACTGCCGACGCTATATTGGCGGCTGCCGACCTCGATGCGGCTGCCCATCAGGAAATTGTCGGTCTGTTTGTAGTTGAGAGCGGTATTCAGCGTCGTGATGGAGTCCTTATCGCGCATCAGCACGCGATCAAGGCTGAAACCGAACTGGCCTGAATCGCCCGAAGTTTCGATATCGGTGAAGTTGCCGGGAATCGTGCTATTGTAGCGATACCAGGAACCGTTTAGGCTCAGCGTCCAATAGCCGTAAGGCACGCTGAACGAGCCGGAAATGCTATTGCTTCGGCCCACCCCGTCATTCGGCCAAGGATAGTCCGGTCCGGTGTGCTGATAGGAAAGCGAGAGAAGATCGTTCAGGTCGAACAGGTCGTCCATGCTGAATGATAGCGACGTTTGGGAATAGCCCGTCGAAGCCTGACCGAGATTGTTGTTTGCGGCCGAGAGATGCCATGGCTTGTCCGGCTTGTTCTGGACGTTGAGGATTGACTCGCCCGGATGCGCGCCCGGCAACATCGCTGTCTTTGCGTTGTTGGAGGAGAGCCGGTTGATCTGGTCAAGGCCTTGTTCGACGTCCCGAATATTGACCGGCCTGCCTCGCATTCCCGGAAAAGCTGTTGCCAGCGCGCCACCGGCGGTGACCGGCTTGCCATTCAAGTAAATATCCGAAAGCGATCCTTCCGTTGCGACAAGACGCAGTGTCTTCGTCGCGGCGATGTCCTGCTCGGGAACATAGAAGCGTGAGGTGATGTAGCCCTTGTCTACATAGAGAAAGGTCAGGCCCTTCAGCAGGGTGTTGATGTCGGCAAGGCCTATGCAGCTGTTTTTATAGCGTTCGAGAACTGGCGCGAGTGCTGTCTGCGGCAGCAGTGTAACGCCTTGCACCTCGACATGCGAAATACCGAAGCACGGTCCCTCGCTCTTATCGACCTGCGGTGGTGCTTCTGCCACGGAATCCTCAGGCGTGGCAGCCTGGAGGGCATTGAGCCGCTGCGCACGTTTCAGGTCGGTCTGCCGGCGCATGAACTCGTCTGCAGGCGATCTCGGCGGTTCGGCCGATTGCGCAAAACCTTTGCCTGCCGCAAAGTTTGCTATGGCGAAAGCCGCGAGCCAAGACATCAGGGGAATGCTTCGCATGAGGCGCTTCTATGTCCTGGACGGTTTTTGAAGTTCGGCAAGAGCCTTGGTCAGGCCCTTCAGCGAAAAGCGCAAATTGATGTTCTGCCCGTTCATCAGGCGCAGTCGCGCTGCGCCGGAGCTTCCCTTTTGCAGAGCGTTGAGCATCTCCCTGCTCAGCGCTTGCTGTGCCCAGCAACCTGCCTGATTGCAATTGCGATAGGGGATGTTGACAACATCCTTGCCGTCTGCCGCAAGGCCGAGCCCCACGGGCAGAACTACGTTCAGCGGGACTAATGCGGTCAAAAGCAGACCGGTACCAGAGGATGTCTTTCCGGTGGCAGGGGCGGTTTTTGCGATCGCCAGTGTCAGGACATTGGCATCCTTCTCTCCCTCCTTGACCTGGGCGATCTGCGCAACTTCGCACTGCCTCACGCTCTTGCCGTCGCCTGTATCGGCGTCAACGCAGCGATAGTACCAATCATCGAAACGTGTCGATTGGATAGGAGGCTCCGCAGCAATGGCACTCGGTCCCCGCATCACGATCGGTCCAGCAGACAAGAGCGCTGCAGTAGTACCCAGAACGACCATTCCTTTCGCGCAATAACGCAATCCCATGCCCCACCGTCTTATCTTCGCAAATGTCGCAAACGCTCGCCAGGCGAGCAATTTCCGGCTTATGACAATCCTCGTAAAGATTGAATCTTTCGCCAAACTGAACGCCGTCTCAACAAAAGGTTGCTCGCCATTCCTATCGACGGATTCCATAGTGGGCTTGGCATTGAATTCCGATTTATCATATTGATTTATATGAATATTTTTGAGTATAGGCTACGAGCTCTGATCGGTATTGTCTGAAATCGTCGACATCGCATTAAGAAAATCATCATCTTAAGATTGAACAGATTTTCTGTACACGTTGACTTTCGCCATTAGGTTGTCGCATTGGCTAATTTCCCGTTTGCTGCGTTGCAACCGGGTTGGTCGATGACAGAGGTTGTGACAGCATGGGCAAGTCCGGGTTGCTTTTTTCCGTTTGGCGCGGAGTTCCCGTCGGATCCACAAAGCGCAAAGAGCGGCATGCTTCTTCCGGTCTGGCGCGCAGGGCACTTGCAACGTTTCTAAGCGGCCTTCTCCTGTTTCAACCGGCCTTGCTGCAAGCCCAGCAGGTGACGCCGGATGCGGGCGCACCGGCCGCAAACCGGCCCGACATCGGGGCGGCGCCAAACGGCATTCCATTAATCGATATCGTGACGCCGAACAGTGCCGGCCTTTCCCACAATAAATACGGCGACTTCAATGTCGGAACGCCTGGTCTGATTTTGAATAACTACAACGCCGAGATTGGCAATTCCAAGCTCGGCGGCGTCACGCCAGGCAACCCGAACCTGCGCAACAGCGGCCCGGCCTCGGTCATCCTGAATGAAGTCACCAGCGGCAATCGAAGCGCGTTGGAAGGGCCGGTCGAAGTGTTCGGCGGGCGCGCCGATGTCGTTATCGCCAATCCGAATGGCATCACATGCTCAGGTTGCGGCTTCATCAACACGCCGCACGCAACCTTGACCACTGGCAAGCCGGACATTGACGCCAGTGGAAAACTGTCCGGCTTCACGGTTCAGGGCGGCGATGTGATCTTTGGAGCCAAAGGCGGCAATTTCGCAGGCGGTGACGGCGCGGTCGATCTCTTCGATGTCGTCTCCCGTAAAGTGAGTGTCGACGGCCCGGTGGCCGGCAAAGCCATGCGCTTCGCCGTCGGCCGCAACAGGTTCGACTACGCGACGGGCGAGGCGACTGCGCTTGACGGGGCGGCCGATGCCGGAGAATTCGCCATTGATGGTTCCGCGCTCGGTGCCATGCAGGCCGACAGCATCAAGATCGTCGTGACCGACAAGGGGGCAGGGGTGCGCATGCGCGCCGACATGGCCGCCAATGCTGGTGATCTCACGCTGTCGGCAGATGGCAAGATTTCGCTCGGCAACGCATCGGGCCGTGACGGTGTGAAAATCCGTTCGAACCGGCAGGTGGAGGCCAAGAAGCTCACGTCCAAGAAAAGCGTCGTCGTCGATGCTGCTGCCGGCATGACGCTTGAGACTGTCGCCGCTGATGAGGATGTCGCTCTTGCCAACGGCACCGGTCTTCTAACGATCGACAGCGAAGTTGCAGCGCTTGGAAAGCTGACGTTGAATTCGTCGGGGGCGATCGCAGCCGGCAATATTTCGGCGGGCAAGGACGCCGATATCAAGGCAGGGCAGGGCATTGCCGCGGACCAGATCATCGCCGACGGTGCCGTACAACTAACCTCGACATCTGGCGATATCGCAATCTCCGGACTGGGCAAGGCCGGCGGTGGTGATCTGACGGTGAATGCAGCCTCGGGTGCAATCAGCGCCGGCTCGCTGATCAGCTTCAACAACACGATGCTATCGGCCGGAGCGGACATTGCCATTACCGGAGATCTGCTGTCGGGCGGGACGCTGACTGCACGAGCGCGCGCATTGGCGCTTGGCAAGGTCGTATCGGGGGTGGATTTCGAGGCGAGCGCCGCGGCTAGCGGCCCGCTCGTGATGAAGGGGGGCGTGGGTAGCGCGAAGCTCGAGGCAACAGGAGGATCGGTCAGCGCCGATCAGATCGTCAGCGATGGTGATCTGACGGTTCACGCGCAAAAGAATATTTCCTACGACAGCCTGCAGAGCTTCGCCAAGGCCGAGCTCGGGGCCGATCAGGGCGCCATCAGTCTCGATCACAAGACCGTCGCCAAAGGCGATATCACGCTTTCGCTCCAGAGCCTGGATCTCAGCGGAAATCGCGGCAAGATCGCCACATCAGGTACGCTGATCGTCAATGCCGATAGTGCCAATCTTTCCTCGAGTTCCCTGACTTTCGGTGGCGTGGCGCTCAATCTGTCCGGCTCGGCCAACATGGCAGGCACCACTCTGCGTGCGCTTTCCTCGGACGGAGGCACCGGCAATATCGCGGTTAAGGCGCAGACCGTTTCCACGACCGCTTCCACATCCCTTCTGGCTGCCAACGATATGACGCTGACATTGGCATCACTCGCCAATGCCGGACAAATGGCAGCCGGGCGTGATCTTACGCTGACCACCGGCGGCAATTTCTCCAACACGGCAACCGGTCTCGTCTATGCCGGCCAGGACGGGCGCTTCTATGTGCCGGGCGACCTCGTCAATGACCAGGGAGCGATCGTTGTCGGCCGGGATCTGACGATTGCCGCCGATGCCGCCGGCGGTCGCAATCATTCGATTACCAATATCTCCGGCCTTATCCAGGCCGGCAATGACGTCTCGCTCATCACCGATAATCTCACCAACAAGCGGCTCAATCTCCCGGGTCTGAAATCCGTCCGGATCGACTCGGATACGCTGGCGGCATTCCGCCTGAACCAGGCCGTCGCCGGCCAGCCGTTCATGCAGCTCTATCAGGGCTCGAACGATGACAGTCCGAGCGATTATCTCTTCCCGGATCTGCCGCGCCAGCAATGGGAAGCCTATCAGGACAAGCTCTGGTCGGAAGCGCGCCTCGCCGACGGCACATCCTTCCGTGCATGGACCTGGATAACGGAAGTCGGCCCCAGCAGTTCGGATTCGATCCGTGACTGGATCCAGACTCGTGTGCCGCGCGACGCAAACGGCAATATCACGCTCGATCCGAACAACCCGTCGAAATATTTCATCGTCTCAAAGCAGGGAAAGCCGAGGGATACGAGCACGATCTATACCTGGGACGACAGTGCCCGCATCGGGCAGAGCGTCTACGAGGATGTTTTCGATGGCGCGCTTGCTTCGGAGGCGCTCATTCGCTCCGGCAGAAACCTGCTGATCGATTCCACGGTTCTCAATAACGCGAGCAGCTCGATCGAAGCACAGGGCAATGCCGTTCTTCGCGGCGGCACGCTCAACAACCAGGGTGTCATGGGCACCCGCCAGACCGTCGTCGAATGCTTTGCGCAAGGGGCGTGCGAGGCCTACGACGCGAGCGGCAATCGCAATCCATCCAAGGACATGGCGGCGGGAACCTCGGTCCTCACCAAGACTGAGGCGGTCGGGCTGGCTTCGGCCAACATTAAGGCCGCAGGTGCACTGGATGTCAGCTTTGGCACTCTCAACAACAGCGTCGGCAGCGGTTCGATTGCAGGACATACAGGTCTTGCGGCCGGCTCGAACGCTGCCAATCCCACGGCCGCTTTGAACGGCCTGACGGCGGGCGGAGCGCTCTTCGCACCGAACGCAGCTCTTGGCGCAAGCGCCTCCAGACCCAATTCCGGCGGTTTTGGCGGAACGATCCCGGGCCAGGTCTTCCTCTATGAAACCCGCGCCGATTTCCTCGATGTCGGCAAATTCTACGGTTCTGGCTATTTCATCGACCGTATCGGCTATGCGCCGGATCGCGAGGTGCCGTTCCTTGGCGATGCCTATTTCGAGAACCAGCTTGTCGACCAGCAGCTTCGCCAGCTCGTTGGCGAAGGCCTCGGCAAGGGCTCGTTCGTTCCCGGCAGCGACGCGATCGAGCAAATGAAGAGCCTGCTCGACAATGGCCTGGAGTTCGCGAAAGCGCATAATCTCGCCATCGGTGAGGAAATATCTCCGGAGCTTGCGGCGAACCTGACCGAAACGATGGTCTGGTACGAAAAGAAGACGGTGCAGGGGGTCGAGGTACTCGTCCCGACCGTTTACGTCGCCAATACCGACAAGGCAAAGCTGACGGTTGCCGGCGCCTTGATTTCCGGCAGCTCGGTGTCGATCGATGCGGGTACGGTTGCCAATTCCGGCGCTCTCGTCGCCAAGAACGACCTTGGCGTGAATGCAACCGATATCTCGGCCAACGGCGGCAGCTTCAAGGCGGGCAATGACCTGTCGCTGGAGGCGTCGCAGAATCTCACTCTGGCGGCGCAGACGGTGACGGTTGGCGGCCATGACGTCGTCAATCCGAACGCCATGGTGGAAACGGGCGGCGATGCGAAACTTGCCGCCGGCGAGGCCCTCAAGCTGCAGGGCGCCGGCATCGAGACCGGCGGCAAGGCCGAACTCTCCGGCCGCGACGTGACGCTCGAGGCGCAGAAGGTCGACAATAACGGTTCGCAGAATGCGACCGGAACCCGCATCAATGCGGATGGCGACATCTCCATCACAGCACAAAACGATGTGAACGTGATCGGCAGTTCGGCCAAGGCCGGCGGCGCGCTCAATGTCACCGCCGAAAACGGTTCCGTCAACATCGTCACGACCGATGTGACGCGCCAGACCGATGACGGCTATACGAAGACGCGTTCGACGACGCAGCAGGAGTCCCAGCTCGTCGCCGGCGGCAATGCCACGATCAAGGCGGACAAGGATATCCTGCTTTCCGGCTCGTCCATAAAGACGGATGGCAATACCGCGATCGAGGCCGGCCACGACATTAATATCGCCGCTGCGCAGAACACCACCTCGCTCGCCTACGGGAAGAACTCCGGCGAACTCACCACCCATCTCGGTTCGCAGATCACCTCGAAGGGCGATGTCTCGGTCTCGGCCGGGACCAAGGGCGAAGGCAATCTCGCTGTCATCGGCAGCGGCATCGAGGCGGATAAGTCCGTCGATCTCAAAGCCGCCGGCAACGTGACGATCGCTGAAGCGCGCGACAGCGAAAGCTACGAGTTCCACAACAAGTCGGGCGGAAACGCGACGACCGACGCCACGCTTAACCGTGAGCTGGCCGCCGGCTCGTCGATCAGCGGCAAGACCGGCGTCTCCATCTCGTCCGGCAAGGATACGGTCATTTCCGCCTCCGGGCTTCAGGCCGGCGATGAGGATCACAAGGCCGATCTTAATATCCGTTCCGGCGGCAATCTCATCGTCTCCTCGGGCAAGGATGTCGTCGATGAAACGATCAACTCCAAGGGCAAGGGGTTCCTGTCTTCGCGGAATTGGCACTATGACGGCTATGATGAAACGATAGTTGCCGCTCAACTTGGTGCCTCCGGCAATGTGAAGCTCGATGCCGGCCGCAATGTTGCCATCGCCGGCTCCTCGGTCACGGCCGATGAGGCCATCTCTATCGAGGGTGACAGTGTCTCGATCCTTGGTGCGCAAGAAACTCATCAACACGAACTAGCACAGAAGAGTTCCGGAATCGGCGCAGGGTCCGGCGGCGGCTTCTATTCGATATGGGGCAAGGAGGAGAAGACAAACAAATCGTCCTCCACGAACAACGCGTCATCACAGCTTTCGGCCGGCACTGATGTCACGATCAAGGCGCGTGACACCGACATTAATATCGTTGGCTCGAAGGTCGATGCCGGCAATGACATTGTGCTCGATGCGGCGCGCGACGTGAACATTCTTCCCGGAGCCGAAAGCCAGGCGTCGGAAGAAAAGGAGAAGCGCTCCGGCTTCGGCATCCAGCTCAGCGGAGGCAGTGGCGGCGCCTCCATCGGCATCGGTTATGGAAAGGTGAGCGACGAGACGCGCCAGAGCGCCGCAACCAACGCCGGATCTACCCTCAGCGCCGGCCGCGATGTCATCATTACCGCCGGACGTGATGCCAACCTTCAGGCAGCTCAGGTCGAAGCTGAGCGTGATGTCCTGATCACGGCGGAACGTGATGTAAATCTTCTATCGGCCCAGGATGTTACCAACTACGACCATGTCCACGAGGAACTGTTTGCCGGCATCACCGCTCAGGTTTCGACGGGTCTGGTAAGCGCAGGGCAGAGCATAGCCAATGCGGCCGATAAGATCGCCAACGTGTCCGACGGCTACTCTACCGCCAATGCAGCCTTCGCCGGTCTGAAAGCCTACGACGCGATCAAGGATCTGCAGGCAATCGCGGGCGGCACCGGCAATATCGCCTCTGCCTCCCTCAGCGTTGGTTTCGAATATTCGAAATCCCGTGAGAATGCGGAAACCTCTACGCCCGTCGTCACCGGCATCCGCGCCGGCCAGTCGGTCACCATCGAGGCAACGTCCGGCGACATCAACAGCCACGGCGCCCAAATCGTCGCGGGCTATGATGAGAATGGCCGGCCGACGCTTTCCGACAGCGACAAGGTGGGTGATATCACGCTGAAGGCCGGCAATGACATCAACCTGGAAAGCGCGCAGGCTACCAGCAACTCATCGTCCAGCAGTACGTCGGCTGGCGCCAGCATCGGTCTTTCAGCGGGGTTGACGCTGAATGGTATTGGCGTCGGCGTCAGCGGCAGTGCCCATGCCGGCGCCGGAAAATCGAAGGGTGAGGGGACGACGCAGGTCAATACCCATGTAACTGGATCCGGCGACATCAACCTCCAATCGGGTCGCGATACCAACCTCAATGGCGCGGTCGTCTCCGGCGATACGGTAACCGCCGACGTTGGGCGTGACCTCAACATCATTTCTGTCCCTGACACCGGCAAGAGTTCCAATTCATCTGTTTCGCTCGGTATCGGCTTCGGTGGGCCTCTCGACGGTGGCCTTTCACTCAGCGGAATCTCACCGGGTGGTGGTCTTGGTTCCGGCAAGACCAACTGGATCAGCGAGCAGTCGGGGCTTGTCTCGTCGGGTTGGATGGATGTCACGGTCGGCGGCAACACACATCTTGGTGCTGGCAAGATTATTTCCGAAAGTGGCGACCTGATACTCGATACCGGCACGCTGACTTTTGAGAATTTCGAGGGAGCAAAAGGATATGAAGGTTTCGACCTCACGGCCAATATCGACCTGAGCGGAAAGGGGCCGCAGCGGCCCGATCAGACATCTCAGCCGCGCACGAGCGTCGAGGGTTCTTATCAGCTCGATGACACCCGTCAGGAAGTTCGAGCCACAGTCGGCCCAGGCGAGATCATCATCCGGGATGAGCAGAAGCAGGCGGCACTGGAAGCGCAAGGCGCGACCTCGCCTTTGGATGAGCTCAATCGGGACCCTGAAGATGCCTATGAAATCACGAAGGACGTACATGTTGGCATCGAGTTCTATCTCTCTGACACGAGCCTGAATGGACTGGGACGGGGTCTGAGCGGGGCACTTGCCCCCGGTGGTTTCGTGGACAAATACATTCTCGGACGCGAACTCACGCCCGAAGAACAAGCCCAGGTCAAGGCAGGCATCCAGGCGCTGGCGAATGGTGGTGAATTCGTTGGCTGCGGCCAGCAGCAGGGCTTCAATCTCCTCGACTGGATCATAACCCCCGCATACGCCTATGAGACGAGCTGCAGCATCCGTCAGCATGACGGAAGCTTGATAGAGCTCGGCATAAAAACCTATCAAGAGTGCAAGGACGCGATCTATGCGTATCTCAACAGCCTAAGCCCTACGCAGCGTGTTGCGGTCCTGCGTTCCGCCGGTTTCGCTATTGGAAGCAGCAATGCTCCAAACATGGAACTTGCCCAAATGGACCAATGGCTTTTCACTGCAATCGAAGAGTTGGATGGACAGCCGCGCGGCGAAAACTTCCGACAATTTCTGGAAGGCAACGCAGAGGGCTACGCGTTCGCCGAGAAGATGGGGGCTGAGCGCTGGGCAATCTGGGACAATGCGTCGCTTACTTGGCCTGAAAAGGTGGAGGCTCTCGCCAACACCGGACTCGATATCAACACGATTGTTGCAATGGCCATATTGGGAGGTGTTACGGGTAAGGGTAACATCGGACCATTCTATAAGACGAATAAGGAGGCCAGAATAGCGGCTGAAGCTCTTGGCTTCGCAAAGATAAACGAAACGATCCACGGAGGTCAGGCGGTTTATAAAAAAGGAAACCTGTATATCACCAGAGACCTCGATGGCCACAACGGCGGCGCTTGGAAGATGGCCACATCGGTTAAAAATCTTGGAACTAAAGAAAATAGACTTGGTACTTACGACGAGAACCTTAACCGCATAGGTGATTAAATGGATATCGACGAAGATAATAGGAAAAGCTGGACGGAGAAAGGAAAGACAATTCGATCCTTAATAAAGGAACTTCAGTCCTTTGAAAATCAGGACCTACCTGTGGTTCTTTCCATTGATGGAGGTGAACAGATCAAACCAGTTAGCCTGGTAGGAAAAAAAGACAATCAGTGTTTGATTGCATTTGTTCCAACCTCAAAATGAACGCCCCGAGCCCGGACGGCAGCATCTTTCTACCGCTGAGAGTTTTTTGGCGATACTGACGTCGGGGGAAAGCTATCGAAGTATTTCCAGGACGTGTTATTAGTTTCATATTCAACAAAAATGAATAAATGAATCAGCAATATGCAAAAGACGTCGTTGACGACATTTATGACGAGGGCGATCGCGATATAATATTCTTTGGCCACATATTAAGCTTTGTCACATACGATAAAGATGACAAGCCGTACGATAAATCGCCAGATGAGGTATACAATGACGCGAAAGAGTTGTCGAAATTCCTAATTTCAAATGGCGATTTCAGTCCAGGATTGTCTGTTCGACAGCCGGATGGATCTTTTAAGAATGTTCTCTTCGAGGGCGGATTTGACGAATTCAATACCTATTTGAACAATGTACTTTCTGAAGGCGGCATTGATTGTATAGATCTCATCGCCGGTCCCTGGCTCATGAAAAATAACATCGGCGAGTCTGCACCAATTGTCCCAGGCTATGTGGCTGATATATTTAGATGATTAAGGCATAGACTCGAGGACTCGGTGCAGCAGTGGTCGTCGGTCCGCCCGTTTCGGAGCCGTCTATTAAAAAGCCAACCGCCACGATTCATCGTCGATTCCGTCATTATGCGCCTTGAGGAAGGCGCATTTGTCGCCCGGATTGCCCCCGGTTCCGATAGCGGTCGAGGAGGCCCAGGGCTCTCGGACGAGGAAGAGAAATCCAACGAATTTCAGCTTCAGGTCCAGCACCGACGTCTGTCGAGAAACAGCAACCAAGCGATCCCCAGAAGACCAGAGAGCGCACTGACTACCGCAGTGCCGGAATAGCTGGTGATGGCTGTGCCGGCGGCAAAGAGAAGAGCGCTTAATCCGGCGCTGAGAAAGATGTTGACGGAAATAAGCGCGCTGCCGAGACCGGGCCGCTCGGCGATCAAATCCTGCAGATAGGTGATTGGAATGGAGATCAGTGACGCCGCGCCGATGCCACTGATCAAGGTGAGGGCATAGACATGCCAGGGCTCCTGGGCAAAGGCCAGTAGCAGCAGGTAGACGGCATAGATCAATGCCCCGGTGGCAAGGGCTGCGAGTTGGCTGATGCGGCGCAGCAGGCGCGACCAGACGATGATGAAGACCACCTCGAGGAGAGCGACGATCCCGACCAGAATACCGATATCGGCGACAGTGCCGCGTGCGGCGCCGGTTACGACGAGGGGGAAAATGGCGTCGTTCACATGCAATGTGCTGCTGATCAGGGCGATGGCCGTGATCCGGCTGAAGATTTTCGGAGAAATCACCTGGCCGAGTGCGGCGAGATAGGAGAGATGGTGGGTGGCGGCACGATCCGTGCCGCTCTGTCGGGGCAATAGGAAGCCGACGAGCCCCACGCAGACCAGGCAGGAAATGGCGGCGAAGAGATAGGCTGGCAACATGGTCGACGAGGAGGAGAGCAGAACCCCCGTGAGCCCGGGTACCAGGACCCAGGAAAGCGAGATCATCGCCCGCACGCCGGAATTGACGGTCGCCACGTCAGCGGGTGCCATCCCATGGGCTGCGGCCCGGACATTGGCAAAGAGCAACGAGTTCAGGCAACCATAGACCGGCAGCAGCAGAAGCGCGCTGAGGACAAATATGTCCTGCGTCGGGAAGAAGAAGACCGCGCCATAACCGACAACGCCGAAGGTCGCCGCAACAAGCATCATCGAACGATATTCACCGAGCCGGTCGGCAAGATTGCCGAGCAGAATACTGACGATCACGTTGACCGCCGCTGCGGCGAAGATCAGCGCGGCATAAAGCTCATTCGACAGGCCGAGTTCGCGGATGCCCACGACCGACCGATAGGGGGCCGTCGTCGCTCCGGCAACTCCGAACGTGAAGATGGCGATCATGCTCACCCGGATTGCAGGATTACGGAAAACGTCGGGAATCAAGCGGTTCATTATCGTCGCCAGCTGGCTTTGAGGGTATCCTTGTGCAGGCGGAGAAACCCGCGTTCGCACAAGGATCGTCATGATCAATCTCGGTCGCGCCTGAGGGTGGGAAGGCACGCATGCGGCGTGTAGCCGAAATCCTGATTCAAGGGAAAGACAAAGCCGCCGGCCTGACGCTCATCCGACATTCGATGCCTCGATCGACCAAACCCTCGACGAGGGCCGGCGATTATCACCCCCGATGTCAATTTTCATCGTTGCCAGCTCAAAGCTTCGGGCTAAGCGCCACGATCGCTGCGAAACGGTCCCAATCCTTCGACGCTTTCGGGGTCCATGCAGCTTCGGCAATTGCCGGAAGACGCGGGAAGACGAGGCGGTTGAAATAGCCGCGCGATAGGAAGTGCTCCGACCAGATACACGCCTGGACACCCTTTAGCTTGTGTTTCAGCGCTTCCGGAAATTCGCCGGCCGCTTCATAGGCATAGGTGTGGGCTGGCGGCACCGTGCCGGCCCAGCTCGCGCCCGGTTCCTGGAAGGCTTCGGCCTGGACCATGTCGAGATAGTAAGCCTGACCCGGCGTCATGACGACGTCATAGCCTTGTTCGGCGAGCTCGATGCCGACCTGCGGATTTTCCCAGGCCATCAAGAGGCTGTCCTTCGCCGCGACCCCGCCGCCATGGGCGACCTCGTTCCAGCCCGCGAGCTTGCGGCCGCGCTTGTCGAGCATCGTCTTGACCTGCTTCAGGAAGTAGGATTGCAGCCCGAACGTGCCCGAAATGCCTTCTTCGGCCATCAGCTTCCTGGCAAGGGGCGAGGCGAGCCAGGAGCCGTTCGCCACTTCGTCGCCGCCGATATGGATGTAAGGCGAAGGGAACAGCTCGACCATTTCGTCGAAGACCTTTTCCAGGAATTCGTAGGTCAGCGGCACAGCAGGATTCAGCGCGTTGTTCGGATAGCCCTGGACAGAATGGTAGCTATCCGGTGCCTCCTGGCCGTCTGTCAGTTCGGGTAGGGCAACCAGCGTCGCCGCATTATGGCCGGGGATATCGATCTCCGGAACTACCTCGACATGAAGGGAACTCGCATGTCCAACGATGTCCCTAACATCGTCCTGGGTATAAAAGCCGCCGACAGGCTCTGCGCCATTGCCAAGCTGCGGCAGCAGCGGTTCGTCCGGGCCTCGCAACACGCCCGTTGTCGTCAGTTGCGGATAGGCCTTGATCTCCAGACGCCAGGCCTCGTCATCGGTCAAATGCCAGTGGAAGATGTTGAGCTTGAACCAGGCAAGGATGTCGATCAGCCGCTTGACGTCATCAACCGGATAAAACTGCCTGGAAACGTCGAGATGGCAGCCGCGCCAGCTGTAGCGGGGCCAATCGGAAATCGTTCCGGAAACCGGGAAGCGGAATTTGCCCTTGCCGACCCGCGCACCGTTGAGCATCTGCGCGAGCGAGGTCAGGCCGTACTGGCGCCCAGCAGCGCCGGAATAAGAAAGTGTCACGCGATCGGCCGAGAAGGTCAGCCGGTAGGCTTCGGTCTCGAGCGAGGCATCCTTGCTGAAGGTGAGGGCGCGGCCCTGCGGCGAGGCGACCAGATTGAAAACCGAATGGTCGCTTTCGAAAAGGCGGCGGGTTAGCGAAATGCAGGCGGATATTGCCGACAATTCGTCTGCGCTGGCACCCTCCGGATAGAGGATGACCGGAAAACTATCGCCCAGTTTCGCATCGATTTCGGCCGGCCACGGCTGCAGCGCAAAAGGCAGATCGAGCCGGCCCTCGGGCAAAAGCACGGGCGGAGGCTCGCTGGTGCGGCCTTCGAGCAGCAGATCGGAAACGGAAACCGATACATGCGCTCCAGAAGACAGCGTCAGATAAGCGGACTTGGCGCCATCAGTGCAATGTCGTGCCGGGCGGTGCAGGCCGGCGACAGTGAAGGTCCAGCTTTCACCGGCAGCAAGGGTCAAGCCGACCGGCGGTTCGAATTCATGAAAATTGGCGTTGCGTCTCAGAAACGTGGCATTGCTGCACGCGGCGGCATTGATGACCCGCGTGAGCGAGGTGTAGACAAGCTTGAAACCGGAAAGCGCCTCACTGGAAAGATTGAACAGCGTGAAGGTGAACGCGCCATTTGGCCCGCCATTGGGGTTCCAGCTGCTTTCCAGGCGATAGTCGGCCGGTTTCATATCTCGTTCCTCTCGGTGTATCCTGTGATTTTCAGTAGTGCTCGGACTGGGAAAAAGTACGGGCAAGCTCGGCCTGGCCGGCTGTCAGGCCGCAGTCGACCGGCAGGCAGACGCCGGTAATCGCCGCAGCCTGGGGACCGGCCAGGAAGGCGACGGCATTGGCGACATCCTTCGGATCGACGACGCGCTGCAGCGGATACCAGCGACGGGCATCCTCAAAGACATTGGGATTGGCGGCCGCGCGGGCTTCCCAGGCCTGCGTCTTCACCGTCCCGGGGGCAACGGCATTCGCGCGGATGCCGAATTTTCCATATTCGACGGCGACCAGCCGGGTGAAATGCAAAAGGCCGGCCTTGGCGGCGCTGTAGGCCGGATGGCCGAACACGTTCATGCCGTTGACCGAGGCAATGTTGATCATGGAGCCTCGCGACGCTTTCAGCTGGTCTTCGACGGCCCGAAAGCAGAGAAATGCCGCTTCGAGGTTGAGCGCATTGTCGGCACGCCAGATCTCCGCCGTCGTATCATGCAGGCTGACAGCGCGGGCTGCACCCGCATTGTTGACGAGGGTGCGCAGGCTGCCGAGCTGGGCTGCGCGCCTGGCAAGAGCCGCAACACTCGTCTCGCTGGTCACATCGCATTCGACGGGAACGAAACGATCGGCCGGTCCAAGCCTGCCGGCAACGGCTGCCGCAGTGACGAGATCGATATCCGCAAGCAGAATGACGTCATGATCGGCGGCGAGTCGATCGGCGATCGCCGCGCCGATATCGCCTGCTGCTCCTGTCACAATGGCCACTGATTGCGTCATTGTCGCTCCCTCTTGTTGATCAGTCTCCGAGCAGCTGCTTGTCATCCCCATCGCGGTGTGTGACCAGCTGCTGCTTGATGCGTCTCAGCGTCGTCGTCGCCTTCGGTTGGATGGCATAGGCGACGAGGCTCGCCAGGATATCGACGGTTGCGATATAGGCGATACGCGTCGATGTCGGGCGGAAGATGTTCGTTCCTTCCGGAAGATCGATCGGCACGACGATCCCGGCGGCTCTCGCGACCGGGCTGTCGGTTTGCGTCAGCGCAATGGTCCTGACCTTGGCCTCGCGTGCCAGTGCAAAGGCCCGCACCAGCTCTGCGTTGCGCCCTGAAAAGGAAGAGCCGATGATCACATCACCGGCCTTCGCTGCCGCCGCCATCATCAGCTGCATGCTGTGGTCGGAACTGGAGGTGATCCTGAGACCAAGGCGAAAGAGCCGATTCTGTAGCTCATCGGCAATCATCGAGGAATTGCCGCCCGATCCGAAGGCATAGATCATCTCCGCCTTGGCGATCTGCGCAACAGCAGCCTCGATCGCGGTCAGGTCCAGCGAGCGATGCAACAGAAAAAGGGCGTTCTGCGCCTTGGTGATGATATCCTGAGCGACATCGGCCGGATCGCTGCTCTTTGATTCCGGCTTCAGATAACGCACGCCGACATGGGCGGTGCGGGCAAGCTGCACCTTGAAATCGGAAAAGCTGTCGCAGCCGAGGCGGCGGCAGAAACGTGTAACCGTCGGCGGTGAGACTTCTGCGCGTTCGGCAAGCTCGATGATCGAGGCATTCACCGCGAATTCGAAATCGTTGACGATGATGTCGGCGATGCGGCTCTCGGAGGCGGAGAGCCCGCTCCTGTCTTCCTGCAATGTGGAAAAGATATCCAAGCCGATCCTCCCGCCGATCCCTCAGTCAACTCTTCTTCTTATTATAGGCAACGCAGTCGATCTCGACCTTGCAATCCACCATCATCGACGATTGGACGCAGGCGCGGGCCGGCGGATGTGCGCCGAAATAATCCTGATAGATCTTGTTGAATGTCCAGAAGTCGCGCGGATCGTCCAGCCAGACGCCGACGCGTACCACGTCCTCGACGCCGTATCCGGCTTCATCGAGAATGGCGAGCACATTGGCGATCGTCTTATGCGTCTGGGCAACGATATTGCCGTCGATGATCTCGCCGTTTTCCATCGCCACCTGGCCGGAAACATAGAGCCAGCCATCGGCCTCGACCGCACGCGCGAAAGGCAGCGCCTTGCCGCCGGCGCCGGTCTGAACAGTGCCATATCGCTTGATGGACATGTCGGGATCCCTGCAAATTATTTTCTTGATAAGTTGACAAGGGACCATAGAAAGCAGATTTTGACCAGTGAAAAACGCCATTTATGAAAAGAATTTAAATCGGGAGCGAAGATGCGTGATCCTTTCAAGAATCCTTTTCCGTCCTCCGATACTGCACGGCACGCCATCTGGGAGATGCTCGTGCCCCGCGACATCGATGCATTTCTGGCAGCCGACTGGTCGATGGTCGAAGGTGATTTCGTCGAGGAAGGCTTCATCGGCATTGATGGCCGCAAGGAGATCAGCCCCGACAAGTGGCGTCTGGCATTTCCCGCACTTTCGGCCTATCGCGACGAGTGGCTGAGGCAGGCAAAGGATTTTGCCACACAGAGCTTCGCGGAGGATACCCGCACCGCGATCTTCACCACCACAACGCTCGAGGACATCGAGATCGAGGGCGACATGGCGCTTGTCCGCAAGAAGTTCGACGGCGGCCTGACGAAGAGTGATGGCACCCGCGATATCATGCAGTGGCAGACGCTCTATTATTGCAGGCTCCACCAGGGACGGTGGAAGATCTGCGGATTTACCGGCTACCTGCCGAACCCGATGGGTTGAGGCGGGACCGCAAAAACAAGGCCAACTCATTTGCGCATTTTCACGGCAGCACTGGCGACCGAAACCAATACGTTTTCCCCGATCTGTGTGGACCGCCGCGCTTTCGAAGCGTCTCTTTATGCCCCGCCCGGCCAGCATCCGGAAACGCCCACACTCTGCACCGCGCCGATCACTGTCGGTCGCCGCGTCGCCGCTGAAAAGGGCTGGGAGCTGATCGAGGGCACGGCAGCCTGGGCGGACCCGGCCGGCCTCGTCAACCGCCAGGCGTATGAAGAGCTGCGAGACGAAATCCTCGACCAGCTCCGTGCGGCAATGCCTGTCGATGCCGTGGTGATGGGCCTGCACGGGGCAATGGTGGCCGCGGGATATGAGGACACGGAAGGCGACCTCCTGACGCGCATTCGCGACATCGTCGGGGCTGATGTGCTGATCTGTGCCGAGCTCGACCCACATAGCCATTTGACCAGGAAGCGCATCGAGGCGCTGAATTTCGCGGTTTATTTCAAGGAATTTCCGCATACGGATTTCGTCGACCGCGCCGAGGATCTCTGGCGCATCGCCGTCGATGCGCTTGAGGGCAGGGTCAAGCCGGTCAATTCGATATTCGACTGCCGGATGATTGATGTCTTCCCGACCTCGCGCGATCCGATGCGCTCCTTCGTCGACAAGATCATGCGGATCGAGAAGGAAGATCCGGAAATCCTGTCGATCTCCGTGGTCCACGGCTTCATGGTCGGCGATGTGCCCGAGATGGGCACCAAGCTGCTTGTCGTCACCGACGACAATCCGCAGAAGGGTGCGGCGCTGGCGCGCGAACTCGGCATGGAACTGTTTACCAAGCGCGGCACCTTCATGGTGCCGCAGATCGATGAGAAGGAAGCTGTGTCCCGGGCGATGGCCGCCAAAACCTGGCCGGTCGTCATTGCCGATGTCTGGGACAATCCGGGCGGCGGAACCGCCGGCGATGCCACCGTCATTCTCGAAGAGCTTCTGGCCCGCGGTGTGGAAAGTGCTGCGATCGGCACCATCTGGGATCCGATCGCCGTTCAGATCTGTTTTGCCGCTGGCGAGGGGGCCGAAATTCCGCTGCGCTTCGGCGCAAAGTCTGCACCCGGGACCGGTAATCCCGTCGACGGCATGGTGAAGGTCGTCAAACTGGTGAAGAATGCCGAGATGCAGTTCGGCGAAAGCCTCGCGCCTTTCGGTGATGCGGCCCATATCGTCCTTGATGGTATCGACATCATTCTGAACTCGACGCGGGCGCAGAGCTTCGATCCGAGCCTGTTTTCGGTGATGGGCATCGATCCGACCAGGCAGAAGATCCTGGTGATCAAATCGACCAACCATTTCTTCGCATCCTTCTCGAAGATCGCCGCTGAAATACTCTACTGTTCGGCAGGAACCCCCTATCCCAACAATCCGGCGACGACCCACTATCGCCGGGCGCCGAAGACCATCTGGCCGATCGTGGCCGATCCTCATGGAACCGAACGCGGAGCTGCCTGAGATGCATGACAACCGGTTTGCCGTCGTTGCCAAGGCTGGAGACAGGATCGCGGATCTTTCCACGCCCCGCCCGATCATCGACGAAGACAGACTGGCCGCCAACATATCCAGGGTCCAGTCCTATATGGACGAGCACGGGCTGAATTTCCGCCCGCATATCAAGACGCATAAGATACCTGCGCTCGCAGCTGCCCAGGTCGCGGCCGGCGCTAAGGGTATCAATTGTCAGAAGGTGACAGAGGCAGAGGTCTTTGCCGAAGCCGGTTTCGAAGACATCCTGATCACCTTCAACATTATCGGAGCCTCGAAGCTCGAACGGCTCGCTGCCCTGAACGATCGCATTTCCGGTCTCAAGGTGGTTGCCGATAGCGACGTGACGGTAGATGGTCTGTCATCACATTTTTCTGGCCGCAAACCGCTGATCGTCCTCGTCGAGTGCGACACCGGCGGCGCACGCTGCGGCGTCCAGACGCCCGAGCAGGCGGCATCGCTTGGCAAGCGCGTCGCTGCGGCCGATGGGCTGACATTCGGCGGTATTCTCACCTATCCGAAGCCGCAATCGGCCGATGCCGTCGAAGCTTTCATCCAGGCTACCCTGAAACAGCTGGCGGAAGAGGGCATTGCCTGCCCGATCGTCAGCAATGGCGGCACGCCCAGTCTCTTTCAGGCGCATCTGGTCAAATCGGCGACGGAGCACCGAGCCGGGACCTATATTTACAATGACCGTCAGATGATAAGGATGGGACATTGCACACAAGACGATTGCGCAATGCATGTCCTGGCAACTGTCGTGTCACGGCCGAATGCGGACCGCGCCGTTATCGACGCAGGTTCGAAGGCGCTAACCTCCGATCTTCAGGGCTTTGCCGATTTCGGCCTCGTCGTCGGATATCCCGAGGCTAGAATTACCAGTCTCTCGGAAGAGCACGGCGTCATTGACCTTTCGGCCTGCACCGGTGCGCGGCCGCAGATCGGCGAAAAGCTCTCCATCATCCCGAACCACACGTGCGTGGTTTCGAACCTGTTCGACACGATGGTCTTCCATCGCAACGGCATCGTCACGCGCGTCGAGGACGTCGCAGCGCGCGGGCTCGTCTGGTAAGTATCGCCTAGTTGACGGCCGCTCAGGCCGTTGCCGGAGCCAGCAGGTTCATGTCGATATCGGTGAGCTCGACGCGGCGTTCGAAAGCGACACCTTCCTCGTTAAAGAGATGGCAATCGGCGGCATTGATGCCGACGGCAACCGGCACGTCGGTGCGAATGCCGACACTGCCGGGCAGCATGGCGCAGAAGTTCTCCGTCTCGCCGCCGAGCGCAACATAGGCCACAGTATTTGCGCCAAGCCGTTCGATGACGCTGGGTGCAACCGTCAGCGAAATGTCGCCGGCTCCGAGCTGGATATGCTCCGGCCGGATGCCGAGCGTCATCATCTTGCCGACCATGCCATCGCGCGGCGTCACAGGCAGGGTTGCCGGCTGGCCGCGATAGTCCACGGTCACGCCGGCCTCGCTTGCAGATGTGCACGTAACGGGTAGGAAATTCATTTTCGGATTGCCGATGAAGCCGGCGACGAACTGGTTGGCGGGCTTGTGGTAGAGCTCGAGCGGTGCACCGGTCTGTGAAATATTGCCGGCATCCAGCACGACGATGCGATCGGCCATCGTCATGGCTTCCACCTGGTCGTGCGTCACATAGATCATGGTTGCCTTCAGCTGCCGGTGCAGCTTGGCAAGTTCGATGCGCATATCGGCGCGAAGGGCGGCGTCAAGATTGGACAGCGGCTCGTCAAAAAGGAAGATTTTCGGCTCGCGGACGATGGCGCGGCCGATTGCGACGCGCTGGCGCTGTCCGCCCGAGAGCATGCCGGGCTTCTGCTGCAGCCGCGTTTCGAGATGCAGGATGCGTGCGGCATTCTCCACCTTGGCCTTGAGCTTTTCCTCCTCCATCTTTTCCACGCGAAGAGGGAAGGCGATGTTTTCGAAAACCGTCATATGCGGGTAGAGCGCATAGGATTGGAAGACCATGGCGATGCCGCGCTTGACCGGCGGCAGGTCGTTGACCCGGACGCCATTGATGATGATGTCGCCCTTGGTCGTCGCGTCAAGACCTGCGATCATGCGCAGGAGGGTGGACTTGCCGCATCCCGAAGGCCCGACGAAGACAACGAACTCGCCGTCCCTGACGTCGAGCTCGACGCCTTTGAGAACTTCGTAGTCGCCATAGAATTTTTGAACCTTGTTGAGCTGAAGCTGTCCCAAAAATCTGTCTCCGATCCCAGCCTGAACGCGCATGAATTGGTCGGTGAGGATCGCAGATCGTCGACCTGCGATCCTCGACGTCGATTTACTTGAAGGTCTCAATTTCGCCTGCAGCCTTCTTCAGAGCGGCTTCAGGCTCGGCCTTGCCGGTGACGACGGACTGGACCATCTCGATCATCGAGTTCTGGAAGCCCTTGTAGTCGGTGAAGAGCGGCTCGGGACCACCGAAGGCGATGCCATCGATGAACGGCTTCCACGACGGATCGGCCTTGACGAATTCGTCGACCTTGGCGGACGGACGCAGCGGAGTCAGGCCTGCACCGCCCTGGAGTTCGTATTCACCCTGCGGACCCGGCGAGGTGATGTACTTGGCGAATTCTGCCGCCTTTTCTTCGACGCCCGTGCCCTTGAATACTGCGAGGCTGTCGGTGATTAGCAGCGTGCCTTCACCCTTGGCCGAAGGGCCGAGCGGTAGCGGCGCGACGCCCCAGTTGATCTTAGTGTTCTTGAGGCGGGCAGCAGCGCCCGAACCGGCCTGTATCATGCCGACCTTGCCGTCGAGGAAGATGGCGCGGATTTCATTTTGTTCGTAGGCGGTTGCGCCTTCGACGGAGTAGGGCGTGATCTCCTTGTAGGCCTGCAGGGCAGCCAGCACTTCCGGGCTGTCCATCACGATCTTGTCGCCGTCGATGACCTTGCCGTTATTGGTGTAAACCCAATGCATGAACTGGTGCATGGTGTTGTCGAAAGTCTTGGCCGGAAGGCCGTAGCCTGCGATACCGGTCTTTTCCTTGATGACCTTGGCATCGGCGATTTCTTCAGCCCAGGTCTTCGGCGGCGTTTCCGGGTCGAGGCCGGCCTGCTTGAAGAGATCCTTGTTCCAGTAGAGGGCCTTGGTCGAGAATGCGACCGGCACGCCCCACTGCGTATCGTTAAAGGTGACGGTATCGACGATGTTGGGATAGTAGCTTTTCTTCTCTTCGTCGGTCATCGGCACCGGAACGATCAAATCGTTCTGGGCGAATTCCTTGAGCGTACGCGAGCCCACATAGGCCATGCCGACCGGCGTGCCTGCTGCAGCAAGCGTCGTCGCCTTGTCCTGGCACTGTTCCCAGCCGACAACTTCCGGCGTCACCTTCCAGCCGGGATTCTTGCCTTCCCATTCCTTGATGTACTTCTCATGGATGGGGTCGATCTTGTCGCCGCAATAGATCCAGCTGATTTCCTGGTCAGCGGCATGAGCAGTCATGGTACCGAGCGCGGTGGAGCCGAGCAGGGCGAGGGCCATGAGCCCGGTCTTGAATTGGATTGTCACTTTTTAGCTCCCGTTTTCTCTGGTGGTTCTGGTTTTGTCTTACTGTTTCACCGCGCCGGCGGTCAGACCGCTGACGAGATACCGTTGAAGGAAGAAAATCACGATCATTGCGGGCGCGATGCCAACGAAACTTGCAGCCATCAGCTCATTCCAAACGACTTCCTGACGGCCGAAATATGCGAAGAGTCCGACTGGCAGCGGTGCGAATTCGGTCTTGGAATTGAAGGTCAGGGCGTAGATGAACTGCTGGGCGTAGGATCCGATGAAGGTGGTGATCGCCACCACTGTAACGCCGGGCATGGCGATCGGCAGGATGACGCGCCGCAGCGTGTAGAAATGGCTGGCGCCGTCGACGAAGGCCGCTTCATCCAATTCCTTCGGAATGCGCATCATATAGGTGCGCAGCAGCCAGATCGCCGAGGGGATCAGGAAGGCGATGCCCGGGACCATGATGGCGAAATAGGTGTTCAACAGCCCGAAGGAGCGCATCAGCCGGAAGAGCGGAATGAGCAATACGGCGCCCGAAAACATGTTGACCGCCAGGAACGCGCCGAGCAGCAGCCCGGCCCCTTTGAATTCGAAGCGCGCGAAGGCGTAGGAGGCCGGAACGACGAGGATCAGCACAGCGGTGGTGACGACGGTCGAGATGAAGAAGGAATTGAAAATATAGCGCCCAAAGCCCGGTACGCTGACCCACATCGTCCGGTAGGCCTCAAACGAGCCGTTTTCGGGAATGAACCGGTAGGGGGAGGAAAACAGCTGGCTGAGAGGTTTCAGCGAGACGAGAAAACCCTCGACGAAGGGGGCGAGAACGAAGGTGAGGAACACCAGGATACCGGCATAGATGCCGATGACTTCATACCATTTGTACCGATTGATCAGCAGATGGGGTGTATTCATCGCTTGTCTCCGGAAGCAAGGCGGCTGGTAATGCGGAAGTAGCAGACGCAGAAGATCGACAGGAAGATGCAGATCAGCACGGCGCGCGCGGCGCCTTCGCCATATTTGTTCGAACCGATCGCGGTGCGATAGGTATCGATGATCATCGTCGTGGTCTCGCCGCTCGGGCCGCCCCGCGTCAGGATCCAGATAATGTCGAAGGAGTTGAAGGTGGATATCAGCGACAGCATCGACATGGTGATCATCGAGGGTACGATCAGTGGCAGAGTGATGCGACGGAAACGATAGAAGCGCCCGGCGCCATCCGTCCAGGCTGCCTCATAGAGATCCTGCGGGATTGCCTGCATAGCGGCCAGCATATAGAGCGTCACCATCGGAACGCCGATCCATACATCGGTAATGATCGTCGCCCAGAAGGCAGTCGATCCTTCGGCAAGGAAGGCGACAGGGCCGGAGGCGAGGCCGAAGCGCTGAAGCATGCCGGAAATCATCCCGAACTGGCCGTTATACATCCAGCCCCACATGAAGATGCCGATTGCCATCGGAACGATCCATGGCGGCATGGTCAGCACGCGAAAGAGCGCGCGGCCGGGCACTGCGGCGTTCAGCATGGTGGCGCCGAAGACGCCGATGATCATCTTGATCGAGACCGAGAAAAACGTCCAGATGAAGGTCCGGATGATGACCTCGGCGAAGGTCGAATTGAAGATCTTGCCGTAGTTGACCCAGCCCACCCAGTTGGTGGTCTTCTTCAGCGATGCGTCAGTGAACGACAGGATGAAGGTGTCGAGTAGCGGATAGGCAACAATCACAGTGACGTAGAGGACGGCTGGAAAGAGAAGGAGCCAGGCGAAGATGACCGTGCTGCGTTGAACACCCATCTTCTCGCCTCCTCAAGCCGCCCTTGCGTGGAGCGCCTCGTCGAAGCGGTCCCAGATGGGACGCAGATCGACGACCGCCTTTTTCATCCTCGCCTCGTCCATGGCGAGGGCGAGAATACCCGCCTCCAATGCGTTGAGCGTGGAGACCGGCAGTTCCGAACCAATGCGCACGCTTTGCAGAATATCGGCGGCCATCTGCTCGTCGGCGCCGTAATGCTGCGACAGCTCGGTCGCGGCATATTTGTTTTCGACGATCTTGTTGCCGGTCAGCTGCTCATGGACGTCGAGATAGCCACGGACGAAGTCGCCCTCGGCCATGCCGCGCGAGCCCATGATGGCGAAGCGGCGGAACTGGTCGGGAACGTTCAGATTGGTGTGGAAGTTCATGCCGACGCCGTTGGCGTATTCGACGATCGCCACCTGATAATCGATGATGTCGGCGTCGCTGTCGAACACCTTGTCCGAGCCCATCCAGCCGCTAGGCTTGCGGTGGAAGAGCTCAAGATCGTTGATGCCTTCGCGTGCCGGATCGTTGGAGGGAATAAAGCTCTTGCGGCCGCCGAAGCTTGCGACGCGTTCGGGGCGAGCGCCGATCACACCATTATAAAGGTCGAGGTCGTGGCAGCATTTTTCCAGCATGAAACTGCCGGAATAGCGCTCGTAGCGGCGCCAGTCGCGCATGAAGAAGGCGCCATGATAGGGCTCGATATGTTCGGAGGCTTCGATCGAGACGATATGGCCGAGCTTGCCTTCGGCCTGGATGGCGCGCAGGTCCTTATAAAGAGGAGAGTAGCGCAACACGAGACCGACCATCAGCCGCTCATGGCCGAACTTGGCCATCAGATGGGCAAGTTCGATGCTCTCGGCGATCGTGGTAACGATCGGTTTTTCGCAGAAAACCTTGAGGCCAGCCTCAAGACCGAGGCGGATATGATCGAGATGCATGTGGTTGGGAGAGCCGATCATCAGCAGATCAAGCTTTTCGGAGGCGAGGAGCTCCTGCGGCGAACCATAGACCTTGCCGACAGAGACGCCCTTTTCCGTCAGTCCGGGAAGCCCTGCGGGGTCCGGATCGACGTAACCGACGATCTCGAAACTGCTGTCGATTGCCTTAAAGACATAGCCAAGATAGCCGAGCCGGAATCCCAGCCCTATGATTCCCACTTTCATGCCAACAATGTTCCCAATTCGTAATTTATTTTCTTCAGGTTGGGACAAAAAACAAAGGCCGTCAACTGAAAACGGGGTTCAGAGCTAATTGATGAAATTAATTTTCATCAATTAGCTCCGTGGTTCTCGACTAGGTTGAAGGTCGTCATCCTTGCTCCCAACGTTGGCGTTGACCAGAATGTCGAGAGGCGAGACTGTCGCATCTCTAACTGGCCCAACTGCCGCATTACTAAATAGCCACTGTATGTGACGTGGCGGCGAAGTTGGAATGTCGGTCTTTGCGCAAAATGGAAATGCCGCTGCAGGGCATGACGATCGGCCCCGATGTGACCGGTAGCAAGATCAGACCGGGGCGGCTGAGACACACCCCTTCGGCTTTGGCTTTGAGACTATGCGATCGGCGGTTCAATCCGCAGCGTTCGGGCGACGAAGAGAGCTCGAGGCGGGCTTTAGGGTTTCAAGTCATAGGCTTGGTGAGATGCACGAAGCTCTGCCAAAGTCTTGCCGACGCAGCTGCCGCCACTTGCGCCGCCGGTTGCCTTCGCTTGACCGTCCAAGGTGATCGTACCGCCCATGCGTTCGGATGCCACATAGGTTGCGACACCGTCCTCTGAAATACGTGATATGTAGAAAACGTGATAGGTTTCCTTGTACTTGCACTGGATAAGTATTGGAAATTGGTCAAACGGAGAGGTCTGCGCCTCAACAGTCGCGAGTGGAAGGCCCGTTAGCGCTATCAGGCTTGCGAGGACCGCTTTGGCTGATGCGTTCAATCTTCGACCGGATGCATGCGTCATTGTTCAATCCCCTTTTTCAAGATCGACCTTCGAAATCCACTGCAGCTAGATCGTCAATGCGACGAGCGCATCACGGTCGAGAAGTCGGACAATGCGTTGCAGTTTGCCGTTGAGGCAAAGAATTCGTTTTTCGCGTAGTTTCGTAAAGCAACGGGCAACGGTCTCGACCGTCAGCCCGAGATAGTCGGCAATATCGCTGCGCGACATCATCATATCGAATTCGCAATCTCCGGGATGACGATCAGCCGTTTCATAAACAAAGGCGGCGACCCGCTTCAGTGCGCTTTGCTCCGTGATGAGGAGCTGTTTGTGCTGTGCCTTCGCGAGGTTCGTCAGGGCAATGTGGAGAAGGTCTATGGGGACGACTGCCTCCTGATTGGCGCGAAAGGGCTTTATACAGGTTTCACAGACGGCCTCTGCGAAATCAGTTCGTACATTGCCTGTCTCGAGCCCGAACCATTCGCCCTTGCCGCAAAAGGACAGAATATAACGCTGCCCGCTTGCCGTGAGGCGATAAATCCGCACCGCGCCCGCTTCGACCTGATAGATCGCAAACGCGTGTTCACCTTCGCTATAGATCGTCTCGTCGGCCTTGAGCCGGATCGATTGATCCCTAGCCACTCCGGCAACGCTTCCATAGCGATGGCCAGAAACTGTCGTGTGCTTTGCGATCATTTGGTTTTGAAGCATATGCGTTGCTCCCATCCGTATCGCAGCATAGGCAATCGCTGCCCGCCCCGGTATTCGATATATTCCTTACGTATTGCTACGGAAGCCCCGAACCACCAATAGGTGTATAAAGCCATTCCCCTTGATGAGAGCAATACGAAGGTATTGCGGGAGGTCTGGATGGTATCGGAAAAGGGAGGGGAAAAACAAGCACTTCAAGACTCTGCAAGCGTGCGTGCGCAGCTTGACCTTATACTCGCCAGTCCGGAATTCCTTGCCCCGGAGCGCGGGCGCCGCTTCCTGCAATATATCGTTGAAGAGACACTTGAAGGGCGCAGCGAACAGCTCAAGGCCTATACGATTGCACAAGCGGTTTTTGGTCGTGATGCATCCTTCGATGCACAGAATGATCCAGTTGTCCGCATCGAGGCGGGGCGGATCCGTCGAGCGCTCGAACGATACTACTTGGTCTGCGGAAGCGGTGACCCAATCCGGATTACCGTCCCCAAAGGAGGTTATGCGCCGCACTTTTCGAGCGCAGAAGACAGTTCGTATGTAGCAGAAATTTCCGCCCCGCAGAACCGCGAGAGCAAGCGGCGCGCCACCGGGCAGGAGCGGGCAGTGAGCTATCGTGATCTCCTCTTGCCGATCGGCGTCCCCGCGCTGTTTGGGGCAATGGCCATACTCGCTCTTGTTCGTCCGCTTGAAGCCTATCTCTTCCCACCAGAGACGTCGCCGGCGCCTGCCGCATCAAAGTCGGAGAGCAAGGTCAGGGTTGCGGTCGAACCCTTCGTCGCTCTCGGCGGCAGTGCGCAGGGACCTGATTTCGTGAAGGGATTGGCCGATCAGCTGATTGCAAAGCTCATGAAGGTGGAGAGCCTTACTGTGCTTGCTCCAGGCCGATCCGGGACGGAAATGACCGGTTCGCTCTTCAGCCTGCAGGGAAGCGCGCTCATCGAGGGTACGATCCTTCATCTGCATGTCCGCCTGATAAATGCCGCCGATGGCGCGGTCACCTGGGCAAATCAATATGATCGAGATCTACGCGGCCAGGCCATTCTCGACGTCGAGGACGAGATCGCCACACAAATCGCGGTGACTATTTCGAACAACCACAGGCTGAACGACGCGGGCGCCGATCCGTAGCTGCCTTATCTTGCTGACAGGGGGCTGATAACCAATCCCGAGGCGCGCAGCCCGTTCAGGAACCGCTCCTGATCCTCCGGCAGCTGCAGGCGGAGCGAGACCTCCTGGCGTATGTCAGTCATCAAAATGGGCGCGTGAATATTGAGCCAATCCTTTTCCAGCATGGCTTCATCAGTCTTTCCCGCAGCACCGAGAATGGACAGCAGCACAAGGCGATGCATGGGATTATCATCGAGATCGGACCTTCGCGACCACTTCTCCGCCTCTTCGAGATCTCCTTCCATGAATGCGCACAAAGCCATACCGACCTCGTAGTAACCTCTGGTACCGATACCCTTGTTGAGGGCGATCGACAGCAACTCGCAGCCTGACTGCCATTTCCCAGACATCGCCAATCGCAAGCCGTACTCGCCTGCGACTTCCACATCATCAGGGTTTGCAGCATAGGCTGCGGTGCCTGCCTTTAAGGCTTCGTCGATATCCCCCCTGAAGAAGCTCACCAGCATCTGCGCCTGCAGCACGCGGGGACTGTCCGGCGCGAGCGATGCTGCCCGCTTCACCGCAGCGCTCGCCAGCGCGAGAGGCTGGGTCGACGATACTGTACCGAGCGTATGGCGGAATCTGATTTCGTCGAGATAGACCATAGACAGCAGCGCCCAGGACGTCGCATTGTCGGGGAAGCGCTGGGTGGCCTGTTGCAGGCATTCGCGCGCCGCGCTGTGACTTTGCGCTGTCATGGTCTGACGATAGCTGGAATAGACGAATGTACATTCATGGGCACTTCGGTCTTCCATCTGTGCCGTTCGCGCTATCATATCCGTGTCGGTCTGAAAGATGGCGCCATAGGGCTGTGCGATCGCATCGGCGATTTTTCGCGCGAAATTGCCTTGAATCACAAGCTGGTTCTGGTTCTGAAGATCCCCATCGAAATTATTGGCCCAGATGACGGCTCCATCCACTTGATGCACCAGCCTGGCAGCAGCACGCAGCCTGCTTCCATCGATCTGGACATTACCCTGCAGTATGTAGTCGGCAGCTGATACGCGCTCATCACGGAGCGGATCAGCGACGACGACGATGTCATCGAACTGGGCGAGTTGTCCGATAATATCGTCCCTCAGGCCACGCGCGATATCCGAGCCAACGTCCGCTGGGCTGCTTTCGGCAAAAAACTCGACGATCACCTTTGGCTCAGGACGTGTCAGCGGCAATGCAGCGGTCGGAGCATCACGCGAAGACAATGCGAACGTGAGGGCTAGGAGCAGAAGAGCGAGGACAACGGCCAGCGCAGTCACGAGACCAATGAGGGTGACCAACCCCGGCCGAGGTGCTTCCTCAAGCGAATGACTTTGATCTTCGTACTCAACATTCTGCGCATTGTCCGAGGTTTCGACGGGCTCAGTCGGAGTGGGCGCATCCCGCGCATATTCGAAATGCGGGACATATCCGCCTTTGGGCACAGTAATGACGACGTCATCCCTCTCGCCTGCGACGAGATAATAACGCTCGAGCGCCTTTCGTATTCGGCCAGCCTCGATCCGGACAACCGGATCATTCTGCGGGTCGAATGAAGCCTCCCGGCCAAAGACCACATTTGCTATCGTAAATGCTTTCAAGAAGTCCGATCGACCGGCAAGCGTCTCGTTGACGACAAATTCCAGGAAATTTCGCCCGCGCTTCGGCGCGTGAAATTCCTCGCTTGTAAGGATTCGTTCGACCTGTCGGCAAACTTCGTCAGCCGTCGGCCCAAGACTGCTGAAAGCATTGACCTTTGCGCTTCTCATGACCGTCCCTACGACAAAGATCACGCAACTATATAAGTCAATTCTAACGCATCATACCCCACAAGACCGAGGTTGCAAGATTTGCTTTAGGATTATCGAATATAAGTTGACCAGCTGCCGATCGGCAAAGCCTTCGCAGTTTCAGACGATTGCGTCGCAGCGTCGATGGTAATGGCCATGCGCATGAGCTCCGCCAGATTGCGCGCGCCCATTTTAGCCATCACATTGGCGCGGTGGACCTCCACCGTGCGCGAGCTAATGCCAAGCTGGAACGCAATCATCTTGTTCTGTAAGCCATCGAGCACGCCGGTCAGAACCTGGTATTCACGCTCCGTGAGCTGGCGGAGCCGTGCGGCGACGCCCCCGGAATCAGGTAAAACGCCGCCGGCCCGCCTCTGTCCCATCGCTCCATTGATGGCCGCAATAAGCACGTCCTCCTTCAGAGGTTTCTCCAGGAAATCGAATGCCCCCGCCTTCATTGCCTGTACAGCCGCGGCAATATCTCCCTGGCCGGTAATGACGATCGCCGGCACGTCCATACTGAGACGCTGCAGGCGATGGAGCAATTCGATGCCGTTAATATGCGGCATGCACAGATCGGTGACCAGACAACTTCGCCCCGACAGCGGCAGAAGTTCCAGGAAGGCTTTCGCACAGCTATGTGCACGAACAGCAAAGCCTGCCGACACCAGCAAAAACGTTAGAGAGCGCCGGAGCGACTCCTCGTCGTCCACGAGATGGATCGTAAGGTCATTCGCCATCGATTGTGGTCTCCGCCAGCGGAAGCGAAAATGAGAGGATAGAGCCTCCCTGTATTCCCTTGCGCGCGCTGATGTGGCCTCCATGGGCTTCGATGATGCGTTTGGACAATGCCAGGCCCATGCCAAGTCCCCGCGGTTTACTAGTCACGAAAGGACGAAACAGCGCCTCTTCGATCTCGGCGGCAATTCCGCAGCCATTGTCGGATACGTCGACAATCAGATGCGAGAAATCGTCGGTCCTGGTGTGGATCGCGATAGTCGGCTGCTCGACGCCGTCGGTCGCCTCCACGGCATTATGAAGAAGATTGATCAGCACCTGGACGATCTGGACGCGATCTGCGACCACGATGTCCCGCTCTGCTTCGAGCTGCAAATCGATGTGAAGGCCTTTCCGGCTTGATCCGGTGAGCCCAAGCGTCGTCGCTTCGGGGATCAACGCGTGCATCGCCTCCAGTCGTTTCTCGCCGCCGCCGCGCTTTGCAAATTCCCGGACGTTCTTGACGATCGTTCCCGCCCACAAGGCGTGCTGCGTGATTTCCGACAGGGCCTCACGAAGCTCCACGCCGTGCCGGCGGCAGTCGTTCGTCATAAGGCGCCTGCAACCTTCAGAGTAAGCGGCGATCGAGGACAGCGGTTGGGCCAGTTCGTGTGCCAGCGTCGCTGTCATTTCCCCAAGCGCGACTATTCTTGCAAGACGCGCCAGCTCACGTTGAAGCTCCTGAACCTGCTGCAATGTCTCGCGCTCCGTCCGGAAGTCCTCAAAGATCGCCGCAACGAAGGTTCGTCCTTCGCCTTGTTCTCGGATGATGGTCAGGGCAGTTGGAAACTGAACGCCGGTTTTGGTCGTCGCCAGACCAGCACGCACCGCGCCCTGGTCTGCCCAGCGTCCCTTGATCTGAACATCCGGCGTTGAAGACCAGACAAAGTCGATCTTGCGGTTGAGCAGTTCACCTTCTTCATAACCGAACAGGGTCACCGCAGCCCCATTACAGGCTGAAATTCTATTGTTGTCCGTCATGAAAAACACTGCGTCAGGTATGTGTTCGTAGAGTTGTCGAATCCAGTTCGCCTGTGGCCCGTTCTTTTTGCACGAACCTCGCGCGGACTTATGGCGCGCTATTCGCGACCCTATGAACGAGGTTCGTCCCGTCAGGCATGAGACAAGGGGACTGAATTCGGTAACATGCGGCGCCTCCATCTTGGTGGACATGATGGTCTCCTCCGCGCTTTGAGAAGTGATCCAGTGCCTCGACGGCCTTTCACTCCTCAACAATGACAGGAGTTTACCATCTTTGGATGGGGGATCAGTGTAGTATCGCGTAGACTCTATTGGTCTTTTTCTACAACCGGACCTGCTGAAAGCCCGGCGAGCCGACGCTTTGGGCCGGCCTCATCTCCATTGATCCGGCTCAATGCCTCTGGCTCGTTGTTCCGCTACTCTGGGACGCGATGGGTTTACAGCCATTTTGAGGGAGCTGGAAGATGAGGAAGTTCGCCCTTGCCATTGCTATTGCGACCGCTGCGTCGTTGGTGACCCCTGTCGGCGCCCAGCAGAGCCGCAAGGAATTCCGGCGCATGAACTGGGCCGAAAACCTGCCGGAGCACATCAGAGCCTATCACGACAAGCGGTTTTCCATTGTCAGTTTTCGAACCGCAGTCGAAGTCGGCGCGATGCCGAGGCCGGGCAGCGCTGAACATGTCAAGGAAATCCGAACGGCGATCCGTTCCAACCCATGGCTCGTTCAGCAGCTGAAGGCCAAGAAATTGACACCCGACCAGATCGAATGGGTGACGCGCGCCCGCAACGGCAATCTGACGTTCTACATCGAATGAGCGGGCACGCAGGTTTCCGACGAAGAAGTCTGCGCTGTCGCGAATCCATCGAAAGGCAGGTCATAGCGGAGGTCTTTGCGGCATCCGCGCGCTGGCAGAAAAAACCACGCCGGCCGAGCGACTGGCACGCCGAAACAGGGCCTCTTGTCGGTCGACGCTCGCGCATCGTCGGGGAGGGTTCGGTGATGTGGCGATTGGTCGTCGAAGCTCCGTTCGAAGAGGATATAGAACTCGCCGTCATCGACGACGAAGGCGTCCATGCCTTGGTTTTTCCCTGCCAGCGTCTGCCTGGCGGATGGGCAAATGCCCTGACCGGCGAGATGCTCGATCTCCACCCGACCCATTGGCGCGCATGGCAGATGCAGCGATGCAACACGTCTGACCTTCACTGAACAGGCTGCATTCTCCTCATCCCGGATGGTCGGAAATTGCAAATGCTGCACCGCACCTTGTCTGCAATCAATGACATCGCCGTGTCTGCCCAAGTAGGCTTTCAAACAGGCTGGATGTGTTCAAGGGCCGGCGGCGGCGCCGTCATCCTTTGGGGGAAGGAGGACCGCATGCGTGGTTTCGGTGTTCATTCTGAGGTCGGAAAGCTGAGAACCGTCATGGTCTGCCGACCGTCTCTGGCGCACCAGCGGCTGACGCCCGCGAATTGCCATGACCTTCTTTTCGACGATGTCTTGTGGGTGCATGAGGCCCAGAAGGATCACTATGATTTTGTCCTGAAGATGCAGGAAAGAGGGGTCGAAGTTCTTGAGACCCATGACCTGCTTGACCAGACGTTTTCAAACAAACAAGCGCGCGATTTCATACTGGATCGACGCATCACCCCGAACGTGCTCGGCTCCCAGATCGCCGAGGCGATGCGGCCATGGCTCGACGAGATGCCGGCCAAACAGCTTGCAGCCTTCATGATCGGCGGCATTGCGATCTCCGACCTGCCCGACGTCAAAGCGAAGTCGCTGATGCTGAGTGCCCTTCCGGAAACCGATTTCGTCATCCCGCCGATCCCCAACACCCTATTCCAGCGCGACCCCTCGTGCTGGATCTATGGTGGGGTGACCTGCAACCCGATGTTCTGGCCGGCCAGACGCGCGGAGACGCTGATCCAGCGCGCGATCTACAAGTTTCACCCTATATTCCAAGGCGGCGATTTCCGGATCTGGTGGGGCGATTCCGATAATCAGTTCGCTAATGCCTCGATGGAGGGCGGTGACGTCATGCCGATTGGCAATGGCACCGTTCTGATCGGCATGGGCGAACGAACCACCTATCAGGCCGTTGGCCAGCTGGCGCAGGCCCTGTTCAAAAACAAGGCCGCAAAGCGAGTGATCGCCTGCCTGATGCCGAAGAGCCGCGCAGCCATGCATCTCGATACGGTTTTCAGCTTTTGTGATCGCGATCTTGTCACGCTCTTTGCCGAGGTCGTCGATCAGATCCGCTGCTACAGCATGTATCCGGTAGACGACGACGGCACATTCGAGATCCATCCCGAAAGCCAGCCGATGCTCGATGTCGTCGCCGAAGCGCTCGATCTGCCGCTATTACGCACGGTTGAAACAGGCGGCAATTCCTATCAGGCCGAACGCGAGCAATGGGATGACGGCAACAATGTCGTTGCACTCGAACCCGGTGTCGTCGTCGCCTACGACCGGAATACCTATACGAATACGCTGCTGCGCAAGGCGGGCATCGAGGTCATCACCATCCGCGGTTCCGAACTCGGTCGCGGTCGCGGTGGCGGGCACTGCATGACGTGCCCTATCTGGCGCGACCCGGCTTGATGACGTTTTCACCCACGAAACAGACTGACGGAGCAAGACCATGAGCTTCAATCTGCGCAATCGCTCGCTTCTGACCGTGCAGGATTACACTCCGCGGGAGTTCCGCTATCTCCTTGATCTCGCGCGCGATCTGAAGCGGGCCAAATATGCCCGCACTGAGCAGGAGCACCTGAAAGGCAAGGAAATCTGCCTGATCTTCGAGAAAACCTCGACGAGAACGAGGTGCGCCTTCGAAGTTGCCTGCTCGGACCAGGGCGCCAACGTCACCTATCTCGATCCGTCCGGCTCGCAGATCGGGCATAAGGAATCCTTCAAGGATACGGCACGAGTGCTCGGCCGCATGTATGACGCTATTGAATATCGCGGTTCCGCTCAGAAGGGCGTCGAGACGCTGGCACAATACGCCGGAGTGCCCGTCTATAACGGCCTGACGGATGAATATCATCCGACGCAGATGATTGCCGACGTCATGACCATGCGTGAACACAGCGACAAGCCGATCACCGCCATCAAATATGCCTATGTCGGCGACACGCGCTCGAATATGGGGCATTCACTGCTGATCGTCGGCTGCCTGCTCGGCATGGATGTGCGCATCTGCGGCCCGAGATCGCTGTGGCCGTCTGACGAATATATGAAGATCGCCAAGGATCTGCAGCAGGCCTCGGGCGCACGCCTGCTGGTCACCGAGGATCCCAGAGAGGCCGTCAAGGACGTCGATTTCATCCACACGGATGTCTGGGTTTCGATGGGCGAGCCAAAAGATGTCTGGCGTGAACGCATCAAGCTGCTCACCCCCTACCAGGTCAATCAGGACCTGATGAAAGCGACGGGTAATCCGCAGACCAAGTTCATGCATTGCCTGCCGGCGTTCCACGATACCGAAACCACGCTTGGCAAGCAGATCGCCGAAGACTACGGCATGGCGAACGGCCTCGAAGTCACGAACGACGTCTTCGAGTCCGAGGCCAATGTCGCCTTCGAGCAGGCGGAAAACCGCCTGCATACGATCAAGGCCCTGCTTGTGGCTACCTTGGGAGATTAACATGCGTGTAGTCATTGCGCTGGGCGGCAATGCGCTTCTTCGGCGCGGGGAGCCTATGACTGCCGATACCCAGAGGCAAAATGCGCGCACCGCGGCCCAGGCGATCGCGCCCCTGGCGGCGGAACACGAGCTTGTCATAACACACGGCAACGGGCCACAGGTCGGGCTGCTTGCGCTTCAGGGGGCGGCCTATAAACCCGAGGAGGCCTATCCGCTCGACGTTCTCGGCGCCGAGACCGAAGGTATGATCGGCTACATGCTGGAGCAGGAGCTTGGCAATCTCCTGCCGTTCGAGCAGCCCTTGGCGACGCTCCTCACCATGGTCGAAGTCGATGCCGACGACCCCGGCTTTCAGAACCCGACGAAATTCGTTGGTCCGGTCTACGACAAATCCGAGGCGGACCGGATACGCACGGAAAAGGGTTGGGTCTTCAAGCAAGATGGCGAAAAATGGCGTCGCGTCGTCGCCTCGCCGGCGCCGAAACGCATCTTCGAGATCCGCCCGGTCCGCTGGCTCCTGGAACAGCGCACGATCGTTATCTGTGCAGGCGGTGGCGGCATACCGACCATGTATGAAAAGGGTGCCGATCGGAATCTGATCGGCGTCGAAGCCGTGATCGACAAGGATCTCTGCTCGGAGCTTCTGGCCCGCGAGCTTTATGCCGATCTCCTGATCATGGCGACCGATGCCGAGGCCGTCTATACCGATTGGGGCAAGCCGTCCCAGAAGGCGATCCATCGCGCTCGTCCCGATGATCTGACGCAGTTTTCCTTCCCGGCCGGCTCGATGGGGCCGAAGGTGGAGGCAGCCTGTCATTTCGCCCGCGCCAACGGCAAGGCGGCGGCGATAGGCTCTCTTGCCGACATCGCCGGAATGGTGCGCGGCGAGCAAGGGACGATCATCGATGGCGGCTTTGATGGCCTGAACTGGTACTGATTTTCCAAGATACCCTATCCTGAGACGGCCGGGCGCGTTGCTGCACCCGGTCCTGTCTCTTTGTCCGTCGTTCCAGCAGCGTTTCGCCTTTGCCAGACATAGACGGGGATTCCAAGCATCAGAAGTACCAGACCGTAGAGCACCGGTTCGGCGCCAGAGCCGTAAAGGGTGAAGATCGCGAAGATAAAGGCGATGACTTCGATCACGGTGACCCTTGGCATTCGCCCAAGCCTTGCGCCTGCAACAAGGGTTCCGGCAAGCGAACAGAAGGCATAGGGAACGACGGCAGCCATCGTGCTCAACCCGACCATCAGACGATAGACCGCGGCGAAACCCTCCGAGCCGAGCGCCTGGACGAGCACCAGGATCGTCGCAAACGAGGCAGAGATGACCATCCCCCATGCCGGCACGCCACGCTGGGACAGTCGGGCAAACAGTGGCGGAAACAGTCCATCGCGGGCAGCCGCCATTGGAACCTGTCCCATCAGCAGGGTCCAGCCGTTCAGCGCACCGATCGAGGAGACCAGCACGGCGATCGAGATCACCAATTCACCGGACCGTCCCCACATGACCGCAGCGGCCTGAGAGAAAGGCGCGACCGAGTGAATGAGCTCTTCACGGGGAAGGAGGCCCATCACCACGACGGTGCCGAGCACGTAAAGAGTGGCGGCGATCGAGATCCCAAGTACAGTTGAACGGGGAATGGTCCGTTCTGCATTCTCCACATCGCCGGCAGGAACGGTCGCCGATTCCAACCCCAGATAGGCAAACATTGTCAGCGGCGCCAGCGTTGCAAATGACTGCAGCAGCGGCTGGCCACTCGGATTGAATTCCGAGAAATGCGATGTGTCGATGTAGAGAAGGCCGATGATGGCAACGGCGCCGAACGGGAGAAGCTTGGCATATGTCGTCACCTGTGCGAACAGACCCGCCGCGTGAACACCGCGAAGATTGACGAGCACGATCGCCCAGATCACGCCGAGCGTCAGCACAGTCGCAGTGAAGCGGTTACTGAGGGCAGGGAAGAGGTCGACCATCACGCCGGTAAAGGCGATCGCGATGACCGGCAGTGACGTCCAGATCGAAATCCAGTAACCCCAGGCGATCAGAAAGCCAGCAAAATCGCCGTAGGCGAGCCTGGTATAGGCGTAGGGGCCGCCGACAGCGGGCACCAGTCTCGCGAGCCGGGCGAAGGTGAGGCCGAGGCAGATCGCCCCGGCACCCATGAGGATCCAGACAATGATCGCCAGGTTGCCGTAGGGTGCCACCGCGGCCGGCGAAAGATAAAAGCCCGATCCCACCATGTTTCCGACCACGATAGCGGTGCAGGCGGCAAGTCCGAGGCTTTTGCCATTCGACGAGGTTGTCATGACGTCCCTCCCGTGAGTCGGCTTCCGGGAGCCGATGGCTCTTCGAACCGCGATTGTCGTTGCAAAAATGGGCTGCCGCAATCCGGATCAATGCGTAGTCTGCCGGACTGGTCTAGCCTTCACCATAGAGATAAAGCAGCTAGAATGACGGGGCCGGAGGTGAAGTGATGTTGTTGGGCGAGCAGGGGTTTCTCAGGGTCTCCATTGCAGCGACCGTTGTCGTCGCGACGCTCGGCGTTGTCTTCGGCATACTCTCAGGCTCGTTCTCGATCGCCTTCGATGGCGTTTATTCCTTGGCGGATGCGGTGATGACCGGATTTGCGCTCTGGGTCTCGAGCCTCATCATCAAATCGACGCAGAGCGACGCCGAGTCTGGCAGGATTCGAAACCGTTTTACCATGGGCTTCTGGCATCTGGAGCCGATCGTCCTCATGCTCAACGGCTGCCTGCTAATGACGGTCGGCGTCTACGCGTTGATCGGCGCGATCATCAGCATCCTGAACGGCGGCCATGAACTGCAGTTCGGCATGGCGGTGGCCTATTCCGCGGCGACCATGCTCGTATGCGCTGTCATGGCCTTCATTGGCATCAGGCTGAACCGCAGCATCAAATCCGATTTTATCTCGCTCGACATCAAGGCCTGGATCATGTCGGGCGGGATCGCGTTTGCGCTGCTCGTCGCGTTTTTGATCGGCATCGCCGTACAGGCGACATCAGTTGCCTGGCTTGCCAGCTACATGGACCCGGCGGTCCTCGCTCTCGTATGTCTTGTCATGATCCCGCTCCCGATCAGCACCGTCTGGAAGGCGCTGAGCGAAATCCTGCTGATTGCCCCTGTCGATCTGCAGGAACATGTCGATCGCGTTGCTTCGGACACGGTTCGCCGCCTCGGCTTCCTGTCACACCGTGCCTACGTCGCCCAGGTCGGCCGCGCAAAACAGATCGAACTGTATTTCATTGTGCCCGAAGGGCTTCCCGCAAAGACCGTGGAGGAGTGGGATGCACTTCGCGACGAGATCGGGAATGCGATTGGCGACGAGAGTGCCAATCGCTGGCTGACGATCGCCTTCACCGCCGATCGGGAATGGGCGGAGTAGCGCGCATCCACGCTCCGCCATCGGCCTCGAAATGCTTCGCATCACGTTGATTGCAATCAACGACGCTGCACTACCCGTCATGTACGATCCCTCCGACCTGAGATGCATGCGACTGCTTGGCGGCCGCAGCCTTTGACATCAGGTTTCTGGAGGAACGCATGGATTTCCAGACGGCATTTCCGATCGCTGTTATCGACGAGGATTTTGACGGCAAGAGCGCTGCCGGCCGTGGTATGCGCGATCTCGCCGGAGCCATTGAGAGAGAAGGTTTCCGAATCGTCTCCGGCGTTTCCTACGAGGACGCTCGTCGTCTGGTCCATGTCTTCAACACCGAATCCTGCTGGCTGGTCTCCGTGGACGGAACCGAGGACAAGGCTACGCGCTGGCAGGTGCTGGGAGAGGTCCTGGCCGCAAAACGGCAAAGAAATGACCGGCTGCCGATCTTCCTCTTCGGCGATGATACAACCGCCGAAGACGTTCCAGCCGCAGTGCTGCGCCACGCCAATGCCTTTTTCCGGCTATTCGAGGATTCGGCGGAATTCATGGCCCGCGCCATCGCGCAGGCCGCCCGCAATTATCTCGACCGGCTGCCGCCGCCAATGTTCAAGGCGCTGATGGATTATACGCTGGAGGGCGCCTATTCCTGGCACACACCCGGCCACGGCGGCGGTGTCGCTTTCCGCAAAAGTCCGGTCGGCCAGCTCTTCTATACGTTCTTCGGCGAAAACACGCTGCGTTCCGATATTTCCGTATCGGTAGGCAGCGTTGGCTCGCTTCTCGATCATGTCGGTCCTATCGCCGAGGGCGAGCGGAATGCGGCGCGCATATTCGGCACGGATGAGACCCTGTTCGTCGTTGGCGGCACTTCGACCGCAAACAAGATCGTCTGGCACGGCATGGTCGGACGCGGCGATCTCGTGCTCTGCGACCGCAACTGCCACAAGTCGATCCTGCACTCGCTCATCATGACGGGTGCAACGCCCATCTATCTGACGCCGTCCCGCAACGGGCTCGGCATTATCGGTCCGATTTCCAAGGACCAGTTCACGCCTGAGGCAATCGCCAGCAAGGTCGCAGCAAGTCCCTTTGCCGGGCAGACGAGCGGCAAGGTCCGGCTGATGGTCATCACCAACTCGACCTATGACGGGCTCTGCTACAATGTCGATGCAATCAAGGCTTCGCTGCGTGCCGCGGTCGAGGTGCTGCACTTCGACGAGGCCTGGTATGCTTATGCCAATTTCCACGAATTCTACGATGGCTTCCACGGAATTTCGTCGAACCAACCCGCGCGCTCGCAAAACGCCATCACCTTTGCAACGCACTCGACCCACAAGCTGTTGGCCGCCTTTTCTCAGGCATCGATGATCCATATCCAGCATGCCGAGAACAAGCGTCTCGACATCACACGCTTCAACGAAGCGTTCATGATGCACACCTCGACCTCGCCGCAATATGGCATCATCGCCTCCTGCGATGTCGCGGCCGCGATGATGGAACAGCCTGCCGGGCGCGCGCTGGTGCAGGAGACGATCGACGAGGCGATCAGCTTCCGCCGGGCCATGAACGCGGTAAGAAAACAAACAGAGGGCAGTTGGTGGTTCGACGTCTGGGAGCCGACGGTTGCAGAGCAGACCCCGAGCGATACCCATGCCGACTGGGTTCTGAAGCCGGATGATGCCTGGCATGGCTTTACCGGGCTTGCCGAAAACCACGTCATGGTCGACCCGATTAAGGTCACTATCCTCTCTCCCGGTCTCTCGGCAAGCGGGGTGATGGATGAGCACGGGATACCGGCCGCCGTCATTACCAAGTTCCTGTCCTCCCGACGTATCGAGATCGAAAAGACCGGCCTTTATTCCTTTCTCGTACTCTTCTCCATGGGTATTACCCGCGGCAAGTGGAGCACGCTCGTCACCGAGCTCCTCAATTTCAAGGACCTCTATGACGCCAATGCGCCATTGACTCGGGCGCTGCCGGCGCTGGCAGCCGCCCATCCGGAAGCCTATGCCGGCATGGGGCTGAAAGATCTCTGCGAGCAGATCCATGCGATCTATCGCAAGGACGATGTGCCGAAGGCGCAGCGCGAGATGTACACGGTCCTGCCCGAAATGGCATTGCGGCCTGCCGACGCTTACGATCGGCTGGTCAAGGGCGGAATCGAGAGTGTCGAGATCGACAATCTCATGGATCGCATCCTCGCTGTCATGATCGTTCCCTATCCGCCCGGAATCCCGCTGATCATGCCAGGCGAGCGGATCACCCAGTCGACGAAGTCCATTCAGGACTACCTGCTCTACGCCCGTGATTTCGACAGCAAGTTCCCCGGGTTCGAAACCGATATCCACGGCCTGCGCTTCGCGCCTGGTGACCGCGGACGCCGCTATCTTGTCGATTGCATTGCAGGGGAGGGGCAGGAATGATCCCGCGCGACGTGAAATCTCCGACGGTCGCCATACCGTTTCACAAGATGCTGAAGATCGTCGCCATTATAGACCGCGATAATTCTCAGGCTCAAGAGCTGGTGTCACAGATCACCGCCCAAGGCTTTGAAGTGGAGTTGCGCGACGACTATTCGGCCGATGTATCTGAGGATGCCGACGTCGGTGCCTATATCGGCTCAGTCGAGGGCGGTAAGCTGCCGGCGGCTCGCAGCTTTCTTCGTTCCGTCAGGGATATCGGCTTTCGCACGCCGATATGGGCAATGGCGGATACCCTGACGATCGCGGATATGGATGTCGTGGAGATGGCCGGCGAGGTGGATGGTTTCGTCTATCTCGGCCAGCAGACGCCGACATTCTATGCCAAGCAGATCGTTTCCAGCGCGGTCAACTATGGCAAGTCGCTGCTGCCGCCATTCTTTGGCGGCATGATGGCCTATGACGGCGAGGCGAACATCGCCTTCGATTGCCCGGGGCATCAGGGCGGCCAGTTCTATCGAAAGTCCCCGGCCGGACAGCTCTTCTTCAAATATTTCGGGGAGAGCATTTTCCGCAACGACCTCTGCAACGCGGATGTCGATCTCGGCGATCTCCTGATACATGAAGGCCCTGCCGTCGAAGCACAGAAACTGGCGGCCCGCATCTTTGGCGCTGACAGGACCTATTTTATCCTCAACGGAACGAGCACCTCCAACAAGGTGGTTGCCAATGCGGTGCTGCGCAGCGGCGATCTCGTACTCTTCGACCGCAACAATCACAAATCCCTGCATCAGGGCGCTCTTGTGCAGGCAGGCGCCATCCCGATCTATCTGCCGACCGCCCGCAATTCCTTCGGCATGATTGGCGCGGTCGACTGGGCGGCCTGGGACGAGGCCTGGCTGCGGCAGAAAATAGAGGAACATCCACTCGTCGGCGACAAAAGCCGTGCGAAGGCGGAACGACCTTTCCGCCTGGCCTGCATCCAGCTCGCGACCTATGACGGCACGATCTACAATGTCAGCCAAGTGATGGAGAAGATCGGCCATCTCTGCGACTACGTGCTCTGGGATGAGGCCTGGATCGGCTACAATGCCTTCCACCCGCTCTTCGAGGGCCATAGTCCGATGCGGCTAAAGGACTTGTCGGCCGATATGCCGGGGCTGTTTTCCACCCAGTCGGTTCATAAGCAAGGTGCAGGTTTCTCCCAGGCATCGCAGATCCACAAGCGGGACGAACATATCAGTGGCCAGCGCAGGTTCGTCGAACACAAGCGTTTCAATGAATCGCTGCTGATGCATGTATCGACCTCTCCCTTCTATCCGCTTTTCGCCTCCCTCGATGTCAACGCCAAGGTGCATGAGGGCAAGGCCGGTGAGATGCTCTGGGACCACTGCATCGAACTCGGGATCGAGGTGCGCAAGAAGCTGCGCGGCTTCGTGGATCATTACGAGACCAAAGCCGCAAGCGTAGAAGAACAGTGGTTCTTCGATCCCTTCGTACCAGACAGGGTCCAGGTCTCAGGCTCGAAACATACCGGCGATCTCGCCGACACCAGATGGGAAGATGTCCCAACGCAGGTACTGAAACGCGAGCAGCAATGCTGGCGGTTCGATCCGGAGGCAAAATGGCATGGTTATGCAGGCTACGCGCCCGGTTATACCATGGTCGACCCCAACAAGCTCACAATACTCACACCCGGCATTGACCGGAAGACCGGCGACTATCGCGAATTCGGCATCCCGGCGACTGTCGTCGCCAACTATCTGCGCGAGCAGCGCGTCGTGCCGGAAAAATGCGACTTGAACAGTCTCCTCTTCCTGCTGACCCCGGCCGAGGACGAGAGCAAGCTGAACACGCTCGTTGCCAAGCTCGTCAAGTTCAAGAACTTGTGGGACCGCGACGCGCCGCTGCAGGAAGTGCTGCCCACCGTGTATGCGGCCAATCGCGAGCGTTATGCCGGTTATGCGGTCCGTCAGGTCTGCCTCGAGATGCATTCCTTTTACCGAGAGGCCGGCGTCAAGGAACTGCAGCGCCTTTGCTTCCGCTCCGAAAGCTTCCCGGAACCGGCAATCGCCCCCAAGCAGGCCTATGAGGCGCTGGTCGCCAATAATGTCGACTATGTGCCGCTGACGGAGGCCGCCGGCCGCATTTCCGCGACGTTGGCACTGATCTATCCGCCGGGCATAGGCGTGATCGTGCCAGGCGAGCGCTGGGACGACAGAGCGCGGCCGATGCGGGATTATTTTCTGGCTTTCGAAGAATCCTTCAACCGGTTTCCGGGCTTCAACTACGAGGTCCAGGGCGTGTTCCAGGAGCGGATCGATGGGCGGATCAAATTCCACACATATGTCGTGCGCGAGTAGGGGGTAGGGAGGATTTCATCATGACCGACAACACGATGCATCTCGCAACTGACGCTACGGCCAAGAAGAAGATGAACCTCGTGCAGCTCACCTTCATTGTTGCTGTCAACATGATGGGGTCGGGCATCATCATGCTGCCCGCCAACATGGCGCAGGTCGGTGCAATCTCGCTCCTTTCCTGGCTCGTGACCGCCGTCGGCTCGATGGCAATCGCTTATGGCTTCGCTCAGGCCGGGCTCTTCAATCAGCGCCCCGGAGGCATGTCCGCCTATGCGGAAGATGCCTATGGGAAAGACGGCTACTTCATGGTGTTCTTCCTCTATTTCCTCTCACTTGCCGTCGGCAATGTGGCGATTGGCATTTCAGCTGTCGGTTATCTCGCCGGATTCTTTCCAGTGCTGACCTCCACACCGATCATGACCTGCCTGGCACTGATCGTGCTTCTGTGGCTGACCACTGCCGCCAATTTCGGCGGTCCGCGCATCACCGGCCGCATAGGCTCCATCACGGTCTGGGGTGTCATCCTTCCCGTTGGTCTGCTGTCGATCATCGGCTGGCTTTGGTTCAGTTCCAGCACCTTTGCCGCAGCTTGGAATCCGAAAGGTCTGACGCTGGTGCAAGGGATGGGATCGAGCATCTCGCTGACGCTCTGGGCCTTCCTCGGCATGGAGTCTGCCGCGCAGAATTCCGATGCTGTAGAAAACCCGAAGCGCGACGTGCCGCTTGCCTGCATGTTCGGCACGCTGGGTGCTGCTGTCATCTACATCCTGTCGACGACGGTCATTCAGGGTATCGTGCCGAATGCGGATCTCGCCACCTCCACAGGGCCGTTTGCGCTCGCTTACGCCACCATGTTTAATCCGACGATCGGTTCGATCATCATGGCGCTGGCGGTATTGGCCTGCCTCGGCTCGCTGCTCGGCTGGCAGTTTACGATAGCCCAGACGGCGAAAACCGCTGCCGACGAGCGGATGTTCCCATCCATATTCTCAAGGGTAAATGAGATGGGTGCGCCCGTGCGAGGCATGATCATTCTCGGCATCGTGCAGACATGCCTTGCCCTGATGACCATATCGCCGACGCTGAGCGAACAGTTTTCCGCGCTCGTCAACCTTGCGGTCGTCACCAACGTGCTGCCCTACATCATCGCGCTTTCCGCTCTGTTCGTCATGATGAAGGCAGCCCGGGTGCCTCAGGCGAAATATCGCCTGAATGCCACGATCGCCCTTGTGGGCATGGCCTATAGCGTCTTTGCCATCTACGCCTCCGGCAAGGATGCGGTGCTCGGCGGCATGATCGTCACAGGCATCGGTTTCATCATCTACGGCCTGATCGCCCCGCGTTTCGCCAGCGGCGTGAACCGGTCTCCGGCCGTCTAGTCGAGGGAGGACCAGATATGTTGCAAAGAATTGGTCACCGCGCGGCGATCGCCGCCTCCGTCCTCGCCGTGATGGCAGCATCCGCGCTCACCGCGCCCGCCCAAGCCCAGACGCTCGACCGCGTCAAGACGAGCAGCGCGCTGAAGCTTGGCTACGATCCGGATGCAAGGCCATTTTCCTTCAATGCGGAGCAGGGCAGGCCGGATGGTTATGCCGTCGTCCTCTGCAACAAGATTGCAGATAGTCTGAGGGCTCAGCTGAAGCTGTCGAAACTCGATGTGGAGTGGGTCTCCCTTTCAGGCGATGCCAAGGCGATGGCGATCGAGAGCGGCGCAGCCGATCTTGTGTGCGGGGCAGAGCCGGTGACATTGACGCGTCGCCAGCAGGTCTCGTTCTCGATCCCGATCTTCCCGAGCGGCACCGGTGCGCTGCTCAGCACCAGCTCTTCGCTGGCGCTGCGTGAGGTCCTGCAATATGGCGAGCCCTCGAGCCGTCCCGTCTGGCGCGGTTCACCGGCCCGCACGATCCTGGAACACAAGACATTCTCTTCGATCGCCGGTACGACGAGTGAAAGCTGGCTTACCGACAGGATCAAGACTTTCCAGCTCGCGGCGACCGCAACGCCGGTCAGCAACTATCAGCAGGGGATCGAGCGTGTCCTGGATGGCAGTTCGGCCGCACTTTTCGGCGATATGCCGATCCTCATGGATGCTGCCGCGCGCAGCGACAATTCCGGCAATCTCATCGTCCTTCCGCGCCACTTCACCTATGAGCCGCTTGGTCTCGAGCTGGCACGTGGCGACGAGGACTTTCGTCTCGCCGTCGACCGTGCGCTGAGCCAAACCTATGCCGCGCAGGATTTCCGGACATTCTTCACCACCTGGTTCGGGCCACCGGATGAAGCGACCGTGACATTCTTCCGGCAGACGGCGCTGCCGGAGTAGCACTGCGCATTGCGACGGATCATCGACGGCCGAAGAAGGCGGCGCGCCGGAGCAGGTCAACCAGACTTGAAACCCCTCTGTATGCCGAAGCGACAAACATGGATTCAGGTTACCGGATGGGAGTGGTGGGGTGAGCCTCCTTTGGAAAGAAATTCGTGACAACCCGATGCTGTGGCTGCTCGTCGCGGTACCTGTGGTCTTTATCGCCGCCAGCGTCGCCCCCGAGGCTCATACTCTGCTTTTCATCCTGTCGGTGCTTGCCGTGATACCGCTCGCCGGTCTTCTCAGCCATGCGACCGAATCCGTTGCGGCAAAAACGGGCGACGCCGCTGGCGGGCTGCTCAACGCCACGCTTGGAAACCTGACGGAGCTCGTCATAGCGCTGGCTGCCCTTCGTGCCGGGCAATATACCCTCGTAAAATCATCCGTCGCCGGTGCGATCGTCGCGAATACGCTGTTCATGTTGGGGGCGTCGTTTTTGCTCGGCGGCCTCAAACATCACAGCCAGGAGTTCAACCGAGCCAATGCGCGCCTTCAGGCGGGCCTGCTCTTCCTCGCCACGATCGGCCTGCTGATGCCGTCAGCGGTTGCTTCGATGGATTCCGCCTCGGCGGCGGCGGTCTTAAATAAGCTAAGCTTCGGCCTGGCGATCCTGCTCATCGTCGGATACGGGCTGGGGTTGCTGTTCACTCTCAAAACACATCGCGAGTTTTTTGCTGCAGCCGAGCACGCCCAGGCGGAAGAACCGCCGTGGCCGATTGGCATCGCCCTGGCCACACTTGCCGGTGTCACCGTACTCGTCGCCCTGGTCAGCGAGATCTTCGTGGAATCCGTGCAGGAGGCTGCCAAGGTTTTCGGGATGACGCCTGCCTTTGTCGGCTTCATCGTCGTCGCACTGGTTGGCGGCGCAGCCGAAATGGCTTCGGCATTTTCCGGTGCGCGCAAGAACCGTCTCGACCTGAGCGTGGGCGTTGCGCTTGGAAGCGCGTCGCAGATCGCGCTGTTCGTCGCGCCCGTGCTGGTATTGTTGAGCTATCTGATCGGCCCGACGCCGATGGATTTGCAGTTTGCACCTGGCGTCGTGGTCATGGTTTTCCTGGCGACGATCACGGCGATGTTCGTCACCAATAGCGGGCGTTCGGCATGGTTCGTCGGCATGCTGGTGCTGATGGTTTACATGATTTTCGCCATGACGCTCTATGTTTTGCCCGATCAGACGTTATGAGGCGGAGCTGCGGGAACAAAACATGCCCAAAAAACCTGGCCATGAATTGACCCATAGACAAATGCGGCGTCTGTTCTTCGTCGCACTTGTAAGGCAGCTTCGAGTGATCTGGCCAATCGTGTCCGGAGTGGTCTTGGTAATGATCGGATGCGGGCTTGCAATCTGGCGCATAGAAGACTGGCGCATCGATGAAGCTCTTTATTTCACGTTCGTCACGGGCCTGACCATCGGCTACGGCGATTTTACCCCCAAACATGTTTCGGCGCGGATATTGTCGTTGGTGATCGGTTTTGCAGGAATTGTGCTGACCGGCATTGTCGCTGCCGTCACCGTAAAAGCTTTGAATGCCGACGATTGGGAACCTTGATTCCGCGTTCGGCTACGCTCTTATCCTCTGGATCGCGCAATTCAATCTGGTGCGAAGTGATCCAATCGAACCGTCCTTGCGAATAATTTCCGGGCAATTCATCGGGAACGAGCGGCGTTTCCACCGAGTTCCTACGATTTGCGGGGTGCGCAGATATACGGAGCTACTTTATGAGCCGAGAGCGTGGACGAAGGAAATTGATGCTCCGACTTCCCGATATCCGTCATCGTCTCGTTGGCATTACCGGCGAGACACTTGGGGAGATGTTTGAGGCCTACGATCTTGCCGTCGATGCGCTGGATCGTTTCCGAACCCAGCACCCGAGAGAAGAAAAGCTGATTACCGAATATGAGCAGCTTTGCCTTGAAATAGAGCGGGAGGTTCTCGTCTATTGCGCTGACCGCTGAACCTGTCCGTCGAAACCGGCGGCAGGATCATGATCGAGTCCGCCTGCTGTGGTTGCAGGCAAGGCCCAGGCTCGCAACAATTCATAGAAGACACTAAGGACCACTGGCCCCAGGAACAGGCCAAGAAGCCCGTGCGAGAGCGTACCGCCGATGACCCCGATCAGGATGACGAGCATCGGGGTCGAGAGACCGCGCGCCATCAATATGGGCTTCAGGACATTGTCGACGACCGTGATCGGTATCGCGAGACAGGTAAAGACAAGAGCGACGGCCGACGGCCAGGAAAACCATGCCCAGATGATCATGGGCAGAAGCACGAGCCCGGGACCCAGCTGCATCAAGCAGAGCATGAAAACGGCGAAGGTCAGCGCACCGCGTGCCGGAATGTCGAAGAAGGCAAAGCATAGGCCGCAAAGCAGCGTCTGCAGGAAGGCGACGCCGATGACGCCCCGCGAGACGTTCCGCACCGTCGTTCCTGCAAGCCGGGCAAAGCCGACACCCTTTTCACCAGCGATCCGGTTTGCGAGCAGCTGAATTGCCGATGCCAGTTTCGCGGCCCGCGTGAGAAACAGGCCGGAAAGCATGATAGAGGCGACGAAGCTCAAGACGCCGCCGCCGATCGACGCGAGTTTTGTCACGACAACGCCCATCACCTCGCGGATGGGCGCCTGAAACTTGATGATGGTGGAGGCCATATCGCCGGCAATCTGGTTCCAGGCATTGTGAAGCCGCTCCCCGACGACGGGCCATTCCTTGATGGCTGCCGGTGCTGCAGGCAAGGTGAACTCTCCCGTCCACAACTTGCCGATCAACGCCTGCACAGTATCTGCGAAATTGACCGCGACGAGGGCGAGCGGCGCGATGATCAGGACGAGACAACCGACGACGATGACGAGCGCCGCAATCACCGGCCTGTTGCCGATCAGTCGCGAGAGTGCGTCGAACATCGGAAACAGCGCCACCGCAAGAATGCCTGACCAGATGACGATCAGCGCGAAGGGAGCGACTAGCTCCAGGGTCCAATAGGCGAAAAGCCCGATGATGCCCAATCGGACGAGATCGCTGACGCGCGCCTCTACCGAAATCTGCCCCGCACTGCTCTCTTGCGGGGTCTGATCGTTGACCTGCTCCATGGCTGCATCCATCCCGGCGTGCCCAGCCGGACCCATCGTCATGACGTCGTGTCGGGAACCACATGCCGGATCGTGTGATCCTCGACATAGGCCGATGGGCGTTTCTGGCGTTTTCCAAGGTCTGGCGCTTCGAATTTCACGCGTTCATAGGGGATCGATTGCAGGATATGCGAGATGCAGTTGATCCGCGCCCGCTTCTTGTCGTCGGAAGGTACGATCCACCACGGCGCGTGATTGCTGTCCGTCATCCTCAGCATCTCGTCATAGACGCGCGTGTAGTCCCACCAGCGCTGGTAGGATTCGACATCCATGGGGCTGAGCTTCCATTGCCGCAACGGATCGTCGATCCTGCGTCTGAAACGCCGTTCCTGCTCTTCCTCGCTGACCGTCAGAAAATACTTGAGCAGAATGACGCCGCTCTCGACGATTGCGGCCTCGAAACGCGGCGCCAGTTCGAGGAAACGCTGCGCTTTCTTCTCGCTGCAGAAGCCCATGACCCGATCGACGCCGGCGCGGTTATACCAACTGCGATCGAAAATCACGACTTCGCCGGCGGCCGGCAGATAGGCGATGTAGCGCTGCATGTAGATCTGCGATTTCTCGCGATCGGTCGGCGCGGGCAGGGCGATCACGCGAAAGACACGCGGACTGACCTTTTCCGTTATACGCTTGATCATGCCACCCTTGCCGGCGGCGTCACGCCCCTCGAAGACGATGACGATCCGCGCGCCGGATTTCTTGACCCAGGCTTGCAGATGGGCCAGTTCCACTTGCAGACGGGTGATTTCCTTCTCGTAATCCCACGACTTCTTTTTCTTTTTGCCCTTGCCGGTGCTGGATGCTTCACCATCGGCTAGTTTGGCCTCGTAATTCTCGTCCATGTCTCTCCCTCCTCCTGTGATTAAGGGGCAGTGCTCGCCGGTGCGGCATTGCCGATCTGGTCGATATCGCCGATCAGCGTCCGCAGGGCTTCTTCTCTGCCGTTGAAAATATTGTCGGCGCCGACGATCTTGATGACCCCGGCCCGTTCGAGAATGGCGCGGCTTTCAACGCTGAGATCGGCAAACGCAAAGATGATGCTTCGCTGCACAAGGAGTTCCGCCACCGCCTCAAGCGCGGTGGCGCCCGTGCTGTCGATTTGCGTAATGGCGCTGGCGTCGAGCACCAGGCATTTGGTGTTGGCGGGAAGCTCCTTTGCTACCGACATCAGCCGAATACGGACATAATCTGCGTTGTAGAACAGGATACTGCCCTGGACCGCGAAGACGGCGGCGCCCGGGACGGGGCGGGCTTCCGGGTAGCGCTGAAGATCGAAGAACCCATGCCGACCTTCGATGCGGCCAAGCAGACCGTCGCGCGGAAACATGGTCTGACGCAGCAGATAGACGAAGGTCGCGGCGACGGCGACAATCACGCCGTTGAGGACGCCGAAGCTGATCGCTCCCCACATGGCTATGAGTGCGAAGACGAACTCCATGCGGCTGATGCGCCAGATCTTCTTAAGTTCGTGAATATCGATGAGGCTGATGGCCGCCGTTGCAAGGATTGCCGCAAGCGCGGGAATTGGGAGGACGCGCAAAGCGGCATGAAGGAAAACCAGTGCCGCGATCAGGGTAGCGGCCGAAATCAATCCGGCGAGTTGCGAGACACCACCCGTCGACAGGTTTATGGCGGTACGGGAATCCGATACGCTGACCGGAAACGAGCCGAACAGGCCGGGTGCGATATTGGCGGCACCCAATCCAATCAGCTCCTGATTGGCATCGACCTCCTCACCAGTACGCGCCCCGAAGCTTCGCGCCGCTACGATGCCGGCGCCAAAGCTGACGAGAAAGATCGCGGCCGAACCGAGGACAATCTTATCGAGGGGCATCTGACGAAGTGCCGGCAGGGAGAAGGTCGGTAGTCCGCGCGGTATGTCGCCGACGACGGCAATGCCGCGGCCGCGGAAGTCGAAGATCGCCGACAGAATGACCGAGATAACGACAACAAGAACAGGGCCTGGAACCCTGAAATGGAAGACCCGGACGATCCAGAGCAATGCGAACATGGCGAGGCCGAGGACGAGCGAAGGCCAGTGGATCAGACCGCTCTTGGCAAGCATTTCGACCAGCGGCGGGATCAATCCCTCCGATTCGATCTTCACGCCTGTGAACCGACCGATCTGTCCGACAAGAATCGAGAGCGACACGCCGGCGAAGAAGCCGACCAGGATGGGACGGGAGAGGAAACTCGCGAGAACGCCGAGCCTCAGCAGCTTCGCGGCGATGCAGCATATGCCAACCCCCAGCGCAAGCGCCGAAGCGACGGCAACCCGATCGACATCCGCCCCTGCGGGTTCGGCTGCGATGATGGTGCCCATTGCCGCCGCAAGCACGGTCATTGTCGCGGCATCAGGCCCGACAACCAGGAGCCTGGAAGGCCCGAAAATCGCATAGGCGATCGGCGCGACAATACTCGCATAAATGCCGGTCTCGGGGGGCAGACCGGCAATGGCGGGATAAGCGATCGCGCTCGGCAGGCCAACGGCAGCGATCGACAGCCCGGCCGGGATATCGCTTCGGAACCAGGCCTTGTTGAAACCGGCCAAGCCTCGCAACACTGGAAGACTGCTTATCACCGCGGACTCCTATTGCTTCGTCATGTTTCCTCAGGCTTCTCCGACATCAAATCGCTGGCGGAGAAACGATCGGCGCCTCCCAGCCGCAATCCTCACGGCGGAAGGTGGCCCAGATAAACAGGACCGGCCAGATTGCATGCAGGGTGAACAGGCTCACGCATCCGGCGACATGGATAGCGTCCTGATGGGGATGATTTCGTGCCTCGGCCATGAGATGAGGAATGTCGTGGATTTCGATCACCGCGTAGGAAAGAGTGACGACGACAAAGACCTGCACGCCTAAGGCAAAACAGTCGAGAAACACGGTCGCTCCCTTCGGCTGGCCTTGCCGAGCCGTTTCATCGCTATCGACAGCGGTATACTAGGCCCGTTTTGGCGCTGAGGCCCGTAGCATCGCGTAACCTCTATTAAGGCATTGGAAGCTCTGCGCTTTGCGGAGATCATCTCTGCGTGAAGGGAAGAGGGCGGAATCAAAGAGGCTGCGGTCATGGCGGCGTTCGCGCCTGGGATTCCAGAGACCTTTCGAAAGCCGGCTAACGTAAGATCGTGTATTTTACGTCTGCTGCCGATCGTTCTGCTATATACTTTTTCTCGTCTGCTTAACGCAATTTGACAGCGGGGGCGGGGATGGTGCCGGGAGAACAAGGTTCGACATTTTTGTCCGCCCTGGAGACGGCTGAGACTTATTTTCCCGACCAGAAGCGGCTGGTGCAGCGGCTCTTTTATGTAAACGAGCAATTTCACAGCATGTGTGAGGATCTCACTGCTGCGGCGCAGGCTTTGGCGCACATTGAGCGGTTACCGGAGGAGGTTCGGGAGGCGCGGCGGCTGGAATATGCGGGTCTCGTCGATGCCCTGTTGAAAGAGATGGGGGAGGCGATCACCCAGTCGAAAATCGTAGTGCTCAGGCGGTCCCCGCAGACCGGCCCGAAATTTCCGTAAACGTATCAATCATTCAATGGTCCAAGGGAGTTACGTGCGTGATGAAAGCAATATCCCGCAAACTGCTTGGTGGATTATCGGTGCTGGCGATTATCGCGTTGCAGCCGGCGCTCCCAGCGCGAGCTCAAGTCCAAGCCCCGGCCCCTGCGGCAGCGGCTCCCGCGCCGGCGAGTGCCGAGCAGCCCGCAGCCGCGCTTCTTTCCGATGACGAGCTTGAAGTGCTCGTAGCGCGGATCGCGCTCTATCCGGATGAGCTGGTTGCGGCAATTTCGGCAGCCTCGCTCTTTCCTCTGCAGATCGTCGAGGCGCAGCGCTTCCTGGAGGCAAAGAAGAAAAACGCCGACCTCAAGCCCAAGAGCGATTGGGACGGCAGCGTCGTCTCGCTGCTCAACTATCCCGATGTCGTCAAGATGATGAGCGAGGATCTCGACTGGACCCAGTCCCTTGCGGATGCGCTCACCAACCAGCAGAAGGATGTCCTGATCGCCATTCAGCAGCTTCGCGACGAAGCGGTGGAAAAGAACATTATCAAAACGGATGACAAGGTCACGGTCGTCACCGAAAACGACAACATCATCATCCGGCCGACCGATCCGGAGAAGATTTATATCCCGCAGTATCCGCCGGAAATGCTGTATGAGCCGGGCTATGCGTCGGCGCCGATCTCCTATTATCCTGATCACTACGACAACTATTATTATCCAGGGGCGGCGTTCTTTGCCGGCGCTGTGACCGGCCTCGCCTGGGCGGCCATCGTCAACTGGGACGATTGGGGAGTATGGGGCGGCCGCTGGGATGGCGATATCGACATTGACTGCAACAATTGCCTGAACGACCGCAACTTCAACGGAAAGATGAAGTGGAACGACGTCGACTGGAGCAATGTCGACCGGAGCAAGCTGAATATCAGCAAGGACCAACTTGCGAAAATCGACCGGTCGGCGATCAAGTCCGGCCTGCAAGGCGATAATCGCAACCAGCTGCGCAACAAGGCCAAGGACATCCAGGCGAGCCAGTTGCCCGGCAATCGGGCCAACGCGGCCCGTGCCCAGGATATTCGGAAAAGCACGGCGCAGGGCCTGAAGGACAGACCGCAGGCAAATCGGCCAACGGCGGGAAATCGGCCAGCGGCCACAAATCGCCCAACGGCTGCAAATCGACCCGAGGCTCGTCCTGAGAGAGCAGCCAATCGTCCATCCAAACCTGCGCAGAAATCCGTCAAGAAGCCCAACAAGCCGCAAATGGCCTCCAGACCCGACAATCGCGGACGGCAACCAAGCGCACTTGGCAACGTCCAGTCCGGTCGCCGTGAAGCTGTCGCCTCGAAACGGGGAGCACAGAGCATGGGTGCCCATCGCCAGTCAGCTCGCCCCGCCCAGCATCGGCCGCGCCCGCAGGGTGGCGGCGGTCGTGGCGGCGGTGGCGGCCGTGGTGGCGGACGGCGGTGAGACCTCTTTCCAGCTCAGGGAGCTACATGATGAGACGCCAATCGACCGTAATTCCGCTCATGTTCGCGGCAGCGCTTTGCGCAATGCCGGCTGCGCCGGCGCTTTCGCAAGCGCAGACAGATCTCGCCGAATACAAAGCGGCAACGTCCCCACCGAAATTCGACAGTCCGGAGCTCGCGCTGGACAAACTGAAATCGGTGCTGGGTTCCAGCAATATCGACGATCTCGCCGCTCTGCTCGGCCTCAAGGCGGACAAGCTGCGCTCCAGCAACGAGGCGATGATCGCTTACGGATTGATCCGCGAGGGCGCCGAGCGGCAGGCGGTTTTGCGGGATTTCGACGGTATGAGGATCGTTGCGATCGGCGATCGGCTCTGGCCGCTGCCGTTTCCGCTGACCGAGGGCAAGGACGGCAAATGGTCCTTTGACACAGAGCGCGGCCTCGAAGAGATCGTCAATCGCCGCATTGGTGAAAACGAACTCGCCACCATCGACACCATGCATGAATATGTGGCGGCCCAGTATCAATATGCATCGGAAGATCGTGACGGCGACGGCATTTATGAATTCGCAAAGAAATTGATCAGCAGTCCCGGTAAGCTTGATGGGCTGTACTGGGATCCGAACGTCTATCCCGAGGAAAGTCCGGCAAGCGCGCTCGTCGAGACGGCAGCGTTCGGTGCCGCCAAACGGGGGGAGGGCTATTTCGGCTATCGCTACCGCATCCTCACATCCCAGGGAGACAACGTGCTTGGCGGCAAGCAAGGCTACGTCATCAATGGTTATATGACCGGCGGCTTTGCGCTGATTGCCTGGCCGGTCAAATACAGGGTCACGGGCGTTCAGACATTCATGGTCAACGGCGCAAACGTCATCTACCAGCGTGATCTTGGGCCTGAAACGGAAGCGCGCGCGGCAGCGATCAAGGATTTCAACCCGGACGCCAACTGGACCGTGGTAAGCGAATAGAATCTCAGCCGGCAGGGTCCTGCGCCGCTGGCGAGAGGCGCAAGGCAGCCGCCATGGCGCGGTTGGAATAACGCTTCTTACCCGTGACCTCGCGCCCCAGCCATTGAGGCAGGTTCGGCTGCTCATCCTCGCTTGCCATTTCGATCTCGGCGAGGGTCAGTCCCTCATAGGCGCCGGCAAAGACATCCACATCCCAACTCTTGCCATCATAGAGAACGCGGTAGCGGGTCTTTTCGATGATACGGCCTCCCGCGTGGAGCAAGAGTTCGCGGGCCTCCTCGACCGGAATCTCATACTCATATTCCTCCCGGGCGAGGCCTGGCGTACGAAATTTGATCGTTAGGCGCGCAGAGCACCCATCGATCAGGCGGACACGGATGGGGTTTTGATCGCGCCGGCAAAGATAGGCCTGTTGCAGCACATGCGGGTCGCCGGCGCAAACGCGCCAGCTGTCGTTGCGGACCAGAAACTTTCGCTCGATCTCGGTCGCTTTCAATTCGATATTCCTTCGCTCATGCCTGCTGTTGCCGGTCAGTGGACAGGCGGTTCCCAGGTGAGGAAGAAGCCCACATCTCCGGGCATGCTATCCGGAAAATTGATGATCATCGCCTTGAGCCCATAGCCCTGCGGTTTGGCGACCTCCTCGAACAGTTCGAGAATCTCCCTTGCTTGGCCCTGCAATGTCTTCTGCCAGCCGGGCAGGTTATTATTGATGGCGCGACCGCTATCCGTGCAGAATGTCGATGGAAAACTGTAGATCAGCGCCTCGTATTTACCGTCCGTGGCTGCTTTCGTAACCAGCCGTTTAATGACGGCGCGTTCCGTTTCTCCGATCTGTTTGCGGAAAAAATCCTCGACGAATTCGGCATGTTTCTTTGCCTCACGTGCCCTGATCTTTTCGCTGCGCTCCATTTCGAGAAGCTGGAGTTCCAGAGCATGTTTGCGCAGGTCCTCTGCGCTCGTCATAGATTGGGACGTGGGCGCCCACGTAATGTCATCGCCGCCTCCTCCAGAATGAGGATGATGATAGAGCGCGCAGGAAGAGGAGGGCAGTAAAATACACGTCCATTGCGGTAGGATACGGTATCTTACCCCGGCCTATGTCCAGCTGTAGTCACCCTAACGATCATGCGATCGATTTTCGAAATCCTTCCTTTAAATTAGCCTTTTCTACTAAATATCGTTGCCGCCATGACGACATGGGACTATCGTCGGCGATTGCATACTGCAGGTTGTGATCAATCGGATTCGGGGGAACCGATGACAAATGCAGGCGTTGACAGGGCTTGCGGCAGCGCATCTTCGCAAGAGGAGGTGCTACAGCAACTTGAGCGCATTCTATCCAGCCCGGAGTTTCGACTTCCCGAGCGGGCGGAGCGATTCCTTGAATTTATTGTAAACGAAACACTTGCGGGCCGTCGCGAGTATCTGAAGGCCTTTACCATAGCACAGGCCGTTTTCGGCAGGGATGCAAACTTCGATGCCCAGCAGGATCCATGTGTCCGCATCGAGGCCGGGCGGCTGAGGCGGGAGCTGGAACACTATTACCTGACCGCCGGCAGCACTGACCGGATCATCATCACGGTTCCCCGCGGCGGCTATGTACCGGTCTTCGACGTGAGACAGGATATCGAGCACGCGGATATCTCAAGCTTCGGACGAGCCCCTCGGCCTGTACCCGGACGAGATGACGCTGAGCAGGTCAATGTCATCAGGAACACGGCCAGCCGAGACGGGCCGGGCAGGCATCTTTCGCGCCTCCGGTATTGGCTTCTTGCGGGAGGCGTGGGGATCGTCCTTGTCTCGATGGCAGCAATGCTTCAGCATGCCAGCTTGTTCGACACGGAAACCAAGGTGGCGAGGGGAGTAACCAGTCGCCCAACGATCGTTGTCGAACATTTTGAAAGCGCCTCTGATGGCGGACATGCATCCGATATTTCTCGAGGTATCACAGACGATATCATCGAAAAGCTCGTCCCTTTCAACGATATTGTCGTGGTCGCCCCCCTGCCGCGCAATCGAGAGGGCCAGGCGTCGCCGCAGGCAATCTATGCTCTACAGGGAAGCGTGCGGTTGGAAGGCAGTACACTGCGCTCAACCGCAAGGCTCGTGCGGCGGGCAGATGGAGTTGTCATCTGGGCAAACAATTACGATGCCGACATGAAAGTGCAGGGTATCCTGAAAACGCAGGCGAGCCTTGCAGACCACATCGCGACGGCCGTGGCGCGGCCATTCGGTGTCATGTTCAAGGCGGACACCGCAAGCATTGCCGGAAGCCCGGACGCTTTTTCCTGCATTCTGTCCTACTATAGCTATCGCAGCGAGATGACGGTGAAGGCCCATGAGGTTGCGAAGTCCTGCCTGCAGCGGGCCGTCGAGAAGACGCCCGACGACTCCAATGTTGCTGCCTTCCTCTCGCTGGTTCATCTCGATGAGTTCCGCTTTCCGTACCAATTGAACACCAAGCCGACCGCCGCCACGCTCAATCTTGCAAAGGAGCTTGCCGAACGCGCCGTGCAACTCGACCAGAAGAATGCGCGCGCCCTTCAAGCGCTAATGCTCGCCAACTTCTTCAGCAATGACATGGTCGCAGCCCTGCGCGCCGGCGAGGCCGCCTATGCCAGCAACCCGAATGACACGGAAGTGGCGGGCGAATACGGCTTGCGTCTGTCGATGTCGGGAAAATGGAGCAGAGGCTGTGAACTGATTTCCGAGGCCATCAACAGGAACGCCGGGCCGCGCGGCTATTACGAGGTCGGGATGGCGCTCTGTGCCTTCATGCGGGGTGACACGCAAGCCGCCGAACTTTGGTCGCGCATGTCGGACTTGAATTACAACCCGATGCATCGCCTCGTCTTGCTCTCCATCCTGGGCACCCTTGGAAAAACGTCCGAAGCAAAGGAGCAACTCGATTGGATCCAGCTTCGGTCGCCCGCACTGGTCCCGAACGTCAGGCGAGAAGTCGCCAAGCGGCTGGCCCGGACCGAGGACCAGGAGCGTTTCCTTGCCGGATTGAAGGCCGCCGGACTGCCTGTTTCAGATGACAAGGCGTCCCTTAATTGAAGTGGGTATCGCGTATTGCTGCGACAGCAGCACTGAGGTAGCCGTTCTCCAGCGAGCAATCTCCCAGGTCATCAAACCGGGGGAGAGTGACATTCCAACTTTGCAGAAACAGGACACTTCAACTTTGCGGCTACATACAATGTCAAAGCTGAATAGGGCTGC
>NZ_AJWE01000011.1:0-123438 GCF_000281145.1 Rhizobium sp. CF142
CAGCGGCTGCCGCCGAGGCGCCAGCGCTCGAACCGCCGGGGTTTTGCGTAATGTCCCAAGGATTGCGGCTCAGATGATGGAAGCTGGAAAGGCCCGACGAGAGCATGCCGTAGTCGGGGCAGGTCGTCTTGGCGAAGATGATTGCGCCGTCCTCCCGCAGACGAGCCGCCGCCGGGGCATCCGCTTCCGCGGGCTTCAGTTCGATCGCTTTCGTGCCGAGCGGCACCGGCTGGCCCTTGGTCGCGATCAGTTCTTTCAGCGTGACCGGGATGCCGTCCAGAGGACCGAGTGTTCCGCCCTTCATCCAGCGTTCGCTCGATGCCTTCGCCTGCTCGCGCGCCGCCTGCGGATCGTAGAGATAAAGCGCTGCGATCGAAGGTTCCCAGGCGTCGATATGCCTTTCGAGGGCAAGCCAGTATTCGAGCGGCGAGAGGCTTTTGTCAGTGAAGTGCTGCCGGAGCTCGCGAATGGTGAAATCGGTATCTAGCATGGTCTGGTCTTTCGGGCGTTTTGTCTTGGGAGGACATCAGCGGCTCGCTTCGCGCGGGTCGAAAAGGTCGCGCAGCCCGTCACCCAGCACATTGAAGCCGAAGACGGTGAGCGCGATCGCAAGGCCGGGCAGGATCGCCAGCCAGGGGGCCAGCGAAAGGAAGGTCTGGGCATCCGCCAGCATTCGCCCCCAGGTCGGTGCCGGCGGCGCCATGCCGAGACCGAGGAAGGAAAGGCCGGCCTCGGTAAGAATCGCCAAGCCGAGCTGGATCGCCGCATGCACGATGATCTGGCTGATGATGTTCGGCAGCACATGTCTGACCGAGATGGTGAAGCGGCTGTTGCCGATCGCCTGCGCCGCCAGCACATAATCGCGGCTCCAGGCTTGCAGGGAGGTGGCGAGCGTCACGCGGGCAAAGACGGGGACCATGAAGACCGCGATTGCCGTGATGGCGGTAAAGCGCCCTGGTCCCAGAAAGGCGCCGAGGATCATGGCCGAAAGGATCGGCGGCAGCGCAAAGACAACATCGCAGGCGCGCATCGTCAGCGTCTCGTAAGGGCCGCGGATCGCAGCCGCGGAAATGCCGGCGATCGAGCCGAGTGTGCCGCCGATGGCAACCGCACTGACGGCGATGGAGAGCGAATTCCAGCATCCGACCATCAGCATGGAGAGCACGTCGCGGCCGAACTGGTCCGTGCCGAGCAGACCGAAGGCCAGCGGCGGCTGCAGCTTGTGAATGATCTGCATCTTTGCTGGCGGCAGCGGCGTCCAGAAGAGCGATAGCAGAGCGATTGCGACCAGAAAGCCAACGATCACGGCTCCGGCGACCAGATTCTTTCGCCGGCTAAGCCTGAAGCTTCTGCGGCGCGGAATGATGGCGGAAGAGACGATGGGGGCCATCATGCCGCCTTTCGCATGCGCGGGTCGATCACGAGATAGGAGAGGTCGACGATGAAATTCATGACGATGACGAGACCGGCGAAGAATAGGACCACATCCTGCATCACGATGATATCGCGCTGTGACAGCGCCTGAAAGGCAAGCCGGCCAAGCCCCGGCAGGTTGAAGACGTTTTCGACCAGCACCGCGCCGGCGACGAGAAAGGTGAATTGCAGTCCGAGGATGGTCATGATCGGCACCAGCGCATTCGGCACGATATGCCGCCAGAGCACGGTGCTGCGCGACAATCCTTTGGCGACAGCCGTGCGGGCAAAATCCTCATGCATTGTGTCGAGCACGGCAGATCGTGTCACGCGCGTCAGCACTCCGGCCTGCGGCAGAGCCAGCGCTACGGCTGGCATCAGCAGCGCCTGCAATGCAGGCAGAAGCCCGGCGCCCCATCCCGGAAAACCGCCTGCCGGCATCAGCCCGAGCGTGGTGGAAAACAGGATGATGAGCAGCAGTGCCACCCAGAAGGCCGGCACCGCAATACTGACCTGCGAGAACACCGTGGCAACTGCATCGACGATGCCGCCGCGCCGCGCCGCAGCCAGCACGCCGAGTGGCAATGCGATCAGCACCGAGAGCACGATGGCGATCAGCGCGAGCGGCAGCGTCACGGCCAGCCGCTCGACGATCAGACCGGCGACCGGAACGCCATAGGTATAGGATTGGCCGAGATTGCCGGAGAAGACACCGGCAAGCCATTGGCCGTAACGAAACAGAAGCGGCTGGTCGAGGCCGAGCTCGTGGCGCAACGCCGCCAGTGTCTCCGGGCTCGCCGAGGTGCCGAGCATGATCGAGGCGGGATCGCCCGGCAGCAGATCCATGACGGCGAAGATCACCAGCGATACGACGAGAAGAGTGATGACGAGGCCGGTGAGGCGGCGGGAAAGCAGTGCGATCATAATGTCTTCATCACCCCGTCAGTCGCTGCCCGCACTCGGTTGTTCAATCTTCCCAGGAAACGTTGCGGAGAACGTTGGACGGGATCGGCTCGTTCTCCCACAGGCCCTTCAGCTTCTTGTCCCAGACGCCGAGCTTGGGCATGACGAAGAGGTAGAGCGCCGGCACGTCCTCGGCGAGAATCTTCTGCGCGTCGCCGTAGATCTTGGCCTGTGCGGCCGGATCGGTGGTCTCCTGCACCTTCTTCATGAGATCGTTGAAGGCCGGGTTCTTGTAGTTGAAGTAATAGGGATCGCGCGAATAGATATCGATGTCCATCGGCTCGGCATGAGCGACGATGGTCATGTCGTAGTCGCGGCTGGTCATCACATCCTTCACCCATTTCGCCGGGAATTCCGTGGGCTCGATATTCATCGTCACGCCGATCTCGGCAAACATCGCCTGCATCACCTGCGCGCTGCGTGGAGCATAGGCCATCTGCGGCGATTTGATCGTGAAGGTGAAACCGTTGGGATAACCGGCCTCCGCAAGCAGTGCCTTCGCCTTTTCGACATTGTAGGGCAATACGCCTGTCGCGTCCTGATAGCCCGGATCATTCGGCGTATAGTGGCTGCCGATCGCCGTGCCGAGGCCGGACCATGCACCGTCGATGACGGTCTGGCGGTCGATCGCCATCATCAGGGCCTGACGCACGCGTTTGTCGTCGAAAGGCTTGCGGGCATTGTTCATGCCGGCGACGACCTTGAGCTCTGTATTGCCGACCTTGGTCGTCAGACGCGCGTCGCCATCGAAGGCGCTCATCAGCTCCGGTGCAGCAAATTCCGGAAAGGCGTCGAGATCGCCGGATTTCAGGGCGGCCGCCTGCGCCTGCGGATCGTTGATGAAACGGAAGGTCACCTTGTCGAGCTTGGCGCTACCCTCCTTGTTCCAGTAGTCGGCATTCTTGACCATTTCCACGTGGTCGCCCTTGGTCCAGGTGGAGAATTTGAACGGGCCGGTACCGACAGGCGTCGTCTTGTCGTCCGCTGCAGACTTCGGTCCGACCATGACGGAGGCCGGCCAGCCGAGCCAGTAGATCAGGCTGCCGGTCGGGCTGGAAAGATGCAGCACCAGCGTTTCGGTGTCAGGCGTATCGATCGAGGCAATCGAGGCGAAGAAGCGCTTCTGCGGATTGACGGAATCCTTGCCGCGGGCGCGGTCGAGGGCAAACTTGGCAGCAGCCGAATCGAAGGCCTCGCCGTCGTGGAATTTGACGCCGCTCTGCAGCTTGAACGTATAGGTCAAGCCATCAGGGGAAATTTCCCAGCTCTTGGCGAGCTGCGGCTGCACCTTGCCGGTCTCGTCGATGCTAACCAGCCCTTCGAAGATGTTCTGCCAGGTCACCTGACCGATGGCGACAGGTGCGGCGATCGTCGGGTCGAGTCCAGCAGGCTCGACGCTCATGCCGAGATTGAGTGTAGTCTTGGCGGCTTCAGCGGGCGTCAGCGCCATCATCACGATGCCGGCGGAAAGCGCCACACCCATGGAAAGACGCCGCATGAGACGCGCCGACGGCGCGAGCGAAACCTTGATCATCCTGTTCCCCTGTTTGGTTCCGCTGCTTGGCGGATCCCTTTTGCGAGTAGAGTGACACTACGGCAGTGCACACACAATGACGATTTTGTGTGCTCAGCGTAGCCGAAAAAGCTACACCGCACTTCTTGCCTTGATGCAAGTCCGCGAGTTCTACTCTTTGCTGTCGGTTTTGCTGGTAGTTTGGCGGTTCGCTCGCTCACGCATGAAGCGTTCGATGAAATCGAGAAGCTTCGTTGCGGCAAAGGAAAGCTGTCGATCGGGCGCCACGCAGAGATCGACATGCGTGCGGATGCTGGTCTTGCCGGCAAGGGGAATGGCGCAGAGCTGCTCGGCCTCGATCTCGCGGCGAACGGTCAGCGCCGGCAGCAGCGTCACCGCCGCATTGCTCAACACCAGTTCCTTGAGCATCTCCAGCGAACTTGTCACGAAAACCGGATCGAGGCTGAGCCCTTCCTTCTCGAAGAGCGCGTCGAAGGCTTGGCGAAAACCAAAGGATTGATCGGGCAGAGCCAGCGCGTAATCGGCCAATTCCTTCAGGGGAATATCCGGACGCGCCGCTGCTGGATGGCTCGGCGAGGTGATGAGGTCGTATGCAATTTCCGAACGCAGCCGCACCTTGGTACCGGACATCGGCGGCGCAAACAGGGTCACCGCAATATCGGCTTCCGCGCTGTTGACGGCTTCGATTGCCGCCCGTGCGCTGGTGATCGTCACCGCAAAGCGCAGCTTGGGATATTTCAGGCTGAATTCGGCCAGCGCAGGCGCAAGCAGATTGGCGACGGTCGCCCCGTTCGCGTAAATGTTGACACGGCCGCGCTGCAGGCCCTTCAGGTCTTCGATCAGCTGCTGCACATGGTCGAGCTCGCGCAGCGTGCGGCCTGCGCGGGCTGCCAAGAGCTCGCCGGCAGCCGTCAGCTTCACACCGCGGGCACTGCGTTCGACCAGGGGCGCGCCGAAATGGTATTCGAGGTTCTCGATCTGCCGGCTGATCGCCGTCGGGGCGACATTCAGGTTTTCGGCCGCCTGGCGCATGGAGTTGGTTCGCACCAGCTCGTCGAAATACATCAGCGCCCGAATCTGCATTTACCCGTTCTCCGCCATCAGGCTCTTTCATCTAATCTAGGCAATCAGCGCCCGGCCGCATAGCGGTCGCGCCATGCCGGCAGCGCGTCCGGCACCGGAAGAGTCGTGGCCTCGTAGACGCCGCGGGCGATCGCCCGCGCCATGACGATCCCGGCGAGATGGCACAATTCCATCAGGCTTGCCATGTCGTTGCGCTTGTGTTTGCCGGTCGAAGCCGCAAAAATCGTATCGCCATCGAGCGGCAGGTGGGCGGGCAGCACCGCACGCGCCAGCCCGTCATGGGCGGCGATGGAAAGCCGGTGCGCTTCCGCCTTGATCAGCGATGCATCGGTGACGATGGCGCCGATCGTCGTGGCCGTTGTCTTCACGCCCTTCAGCCGCAGGCTGTGGTCCATCAGGCTGGGCAAGCCGAGCCCGCCGAATTCTGCATTCTGTTCGAAAGGGGCGGCCCAGAAATGCGGGCCTTCGCCAATTGTCGCCGTACCGACGGCATTGACGGCGACGATGGCCGCGATGCGATGCCCGGCGCTGCTGACCGCACTTGCCGAGCCGAGCCCGCCCTTGAAGGTCGCGGTCGTTGCCCCCGTGCCGGCACCAACAGTGCCGAGATCGAACGCCCCTTTGCGGGCGGCTTTCACGGCCTCATAGCCCATCTCGCGATAGGGCGAATGCACGCCCCAGTCCTTGTCGCCGCCATTCAGCAGATCCATCAGGATCGCCTGCGGCACGATCGGAATGCGAACCGGGCCGACCTGGAATCCACGTCCCATCTCCCGCAATCCCGCTTGCACGCCGCCCGCCGCGTCGAGACCGAAGGCCGATCCGCCCGACAGCACGAAGGCGTCGACGGCATCGACGACCATGGAAGGGTCGAGCAGCGCTGTGTCGCGTCCGCCCGGCGCACCGCCGAGCACGCTGCCGGAAGCGACTGCCGCTTCATCGAAGACAATGGCCGTGACGCCGGAACCAAGCGAGAGGTCGGTTGCGTGGCCGACGGAGACGCCTTCGATATCGGTGAGGAGGTTGAGAAGATCGGACAAGCGCTGGCTCCTGTCTTGAAGGGAAGCGCGCCGATAGGAAGTCAAATGCGTTTAAAAGACAAGACTGGCAAAAAACAAGACCGGCCCGTTTTGCCAGGCCGGTCGGAAATCCTCTGAGTATTAAAGCCGCGTTCTGCGTCAGGCATGAAGGGGCTTCGGGTGGCGGCGGGTCATCAGATCGTGAATGGCCAGCTTCACCTCGGCGGGCGAGCTGAAATGCTGCTCGTCGAGGTCATGGACATGGAATTTGACGGCGATGAATTTCAGCCGGTCTTCATCCGGAATGACGATCCCGACCGGGATGCCTGCATATTCGATAACTTCTTTTTTCATTACATAGAACTCCTGCCGCGCGGATGCGCTGGCTATGGCGAATTGACTTGTCTGTTACCGTTGAAAGGGGACGAACGTCACATTCGACAGTTCGGGCGGGAGAGGGCGCCCGGACGGTCATTGCCAAGCACAGATCGCCCAAGGACTCTGGCGAGAATTGCGAAATCGATCATGTCTCGTTCCTTGTTTTGGCGTTGCACTTGCGTGGTCCCGGTAGAGCCCGGGGCCGGTGAAAGACCATCTCTTTAGTCTACTAACTTAGTAGAGAATAGCCGATGGCCTATAAGAAACATATTCCGAAACGTGTCAAAATATCGGCGATCCGAAAAATTTAATTCCATCACATTTCGATTTGCAGGAAGAATTCTATCACGCCTTCGTGCAATCAATGTGACGGTTCGAGACGCCTCGAAATCGCCGAGGCAGACATAGGGAGCCGATCTGATTCCGGCAATGGGATGTTCCGTTAAAAATCGGCAAGCCGCGAAAAGACCGAATTCGTTAATGGCCGAAATCCCCGCCTACCAGCCTTCCCGAAGCAGCTTTTCCAGCATGTCGACGAAGAAATCGGCGCTTTGTTCGGTCAGGCAGAGCGGCGGCTTGATCTTCAACACGTTCAGGTGATCACCCGTCGGCTGCATGATGACGCCGAGTTCCAGCAGCCGGTCGCAGATCGCCGCCGTCTCCTCGGTCGCCGGCTCCAGCGTCACTCTGTCGCGCACGAATTCGAGGCCGAGATAGAGGCCCATGCCGTGCACGGCGCCCACAATCGGATAGCTGTCGATGAGTGCCGCCAGCCGCGCCTTCAGATGGTCGCCCACCTCCCGGGCGTTGTCCTGCAGGCGCTCCTCGGCCATGACATCGAGAACCGTCATGCCGGCAACGCAGCTGACCGGGCTGCCGCCGGCCGAGGAGAAGAAATAACCTTCCTTCTCCAGCGAAGCGGCGATCTCCTTCGTCGTGATGACGGCGCCGAGCGGATGGCCGTCACCCATGCCCTTGGCGATGGTGATGATATCGGGCACGACGCCTTGCTGCTCGAAACCCCAGAAATAATGGCCGAGCCGCCCGTAGCCCACCTGCACTTCGTCGGCGATGCAGAGGCCGCCGCGCTCCCGCACCTGCCGGTAGACCTCCGTCAGATAGCCGTCGGGCAGTGGAATGCCGCCGGCATTGCCATAGACCGATTCGGCAATGAAGCCGGCAAGCCCTTCGCCCTTGGCATCGATGGCCTCGAGCACCGGTGTGACGGTGCCGAGATATTCCGCCGTCGACTCAGGCCCGCGGAACTGGCCGCGATAGGTATTAGGCGAGACGACGGCGTGAACCCAGTCCGGCCTTGTCGTCAACGCCTGCGGATTGTCGGCGATAGAAGTGGAGACCGCGTCGCTTGCCACCGACCAGCCGTGATAGCCCTCCAGCAGGCAGACCATGTTGCGTCGGCCGCTATGCGCCCAGGCAAGCCGCAGCGCCAGATCGTTGGCTTCGGAGCCGCTGTTGACCAGGAATACGGCATCCATGCCGTCGGGCGCCAGCGATGTAAGGCTCTCGGAGAATTCTGCGACGGCGGCATAGTGGAAGCGCGAATTGGTGTTCAGCATCAGCCATTGCTGGCCGATCGCTTCCGCCATGCGCGGATGACCATGGCCTAGGATCGTGACATTGTTGACCATGTCGAGATAGGCGCGACCCTCGATATCGAAGAGATGCTCCTTCCAGCCGCGCTCGATCTGCGGCGGGTGCGCGTAATAATTCTTCTGCGGACTGGCGAAATGTGCCTGCCGCAGCTCGAGAAGCGCTGCCGTTTCGGGTTTTGGCGCATCGGCACCCGGCCCGAGCAGCACCGAAGGCGAGGGGCAGAGCGCGGACCACGCCTCGGTTTGTTGCGGTGTCGAAAAGAGTGGCGGCTCGAAGCCGGCGATGCCGCAAAGCTGCAGGCGCAATCCGCCGAGTGAGGACGTCTCGCCGGAGACCGTGCCGAGCCCCTGACCGGCGGCGACCTCACTGCCGTCCTCGACTGAAAGTTCGATGCCGTCGATATGCAGCTTCATATCGGCGCCTGTGAGGACCAGATGCTGGTCGTACCAGGTGATCCGACCGGCAAAGGGCGCGGCAACGACGCTGCCCGCCGCAAGGCAGATATCCGTATGCAGGGCATAGGTCGCCTGGGCTTTTGCATGGTGCAGGCCGGCGCGGGACAGGCGATATTCGCCGTAACGCGTCGCGGCAGCGCCCATTTCCGCTGCCGCGCGGGCAAGAAGCCGCCAGTCCATGTCGGTCGCCAGCCAGTTGCCATCAGAAAAAAGCGAGCTCTGCACCCCGAGATCGACATAGGCGATGGATGCGGGATCGATCTCCGGCAGGAGCCGCTGCCAGTCTGCCGTATTGACACCGGCAATATCGAGACCGGCCGCTTTCAGGATAGCCGCTTCCATCAGTTCGAACGGTACGGACATCGCCGTATCGAAGATGCGCCGTTCGCCCTCCAGATTTCCTCTGACATAGTCATTATCGGGATCGATCGCGATCTGCTGCTCGCTGCTAGCGACGAGGATGACGGCGCGCGTCACGATGAGCGGCCAGAGCGCCTTCAGCTCGTCATCCATCAACGGGTAAATCTCGTGATAGGCTTTCACCGCCGGCAGGATGTAAAAGGGATCGCCATCTGCCTGGTGCAGCAGCGAGGCGCAGGTCACGGCTAGGTCGCCGACCAGCCAGCCGCGGATGATGTCGCCGAAATCGATCACGCCGTCGGGAACGGGCCGCCCATGCACATCAGGGCGGCTGACGACATTATCACCGGTCACGTCGTGATGAACCGCCTGAAGCCGCAGCGACGGCGCAAGCGGCTGGATGCGGCGCACAGCCATGACCATCGTCTTGGCGATCCTGTCGCGCGCGGCGCTGTCGGTAATGGAGGAAAGCAGTTGCACGGCCACGGGTCCGGCGCGGCGCAGGTCCCATTGCAGGCTGCGGTCGAGCCCGGGATGGCTAAAATCGGCAAGCGCCTCAGCCAGTCGCGCGCAGAGCGCACCGAGCGCCGCGACCGAGGCGGGCGCCAGATAGGCGCGGTGGGTCAGGCCTTCGCCTTCGAGATATTCCAGCAAACGGACCTGGTAATCCTGCTCCCGCACGTTGACGGAAACGATCTCCTGCCCCTCGGTGGACGCCATCACGTTTGGAACACGCGGCGCATCCGCCTTGGCGCGTAAATGATGGATCGCCGCATTCTGCGCCTCGAGTTCCTCGGTCGCATAGGCGGCATGGCAGATCTTCAGCACATAGCGGCCGTCTTCCGTGTCGAGCCGGTAGTTGCGGTCCTGCTGGCTGCCGAGTTCGGACAGCGTGCCGGAAAGCCCGTAATGGGAAAGGAGGATATCCGCGGCTTCGGAATCAGTAACATCCGGGCGCGGCAGCGCCATGCGGTCCACAAGCGCTTCCTCGGTCATGGCACCCCTCCGCGGCATGATTCGACTGTCTATTAAAACAGATAATCAGGCACTTGCCGACAAGCAACGGAAGATTGCGCCAGCCGCGGATAGCGGGTTGTTTACCTCAACCCATGCGTTCGGAAGCGTAGCTTCCGGGGCTTGCAGGGAAGACGATGGTGCGGTTGCCGTTCAGGAAAACCCGGCGGTGGATGTGCGCATGGATGGCGCGCGCCAGCACCTGGCTTTCGACATCGCGACCGATCGAGACATAATCGTCAGCGCTCTGCGCATGGGTGATGCGCGCCGTGTCCTGCTCGATGATCGGGCCTTCGTCGAGATCGGCCGTCACGTAATGGGCCGTCGCACCGATCAGCTTCACGCCGCGCTCGTAAGCCTGCTTGTAAGGGTTGGCGCCTTTGAAGCTCGGCAGGAAGGAGTGGTGGATATTGATGATGCGCCCGGACATCTTCTTGCACATGGCATCGGAGAGAACCTGCATGTAGCGGGCAAGCACGATGAGTTCGGTGCCGGTCTGCTCGACGATATCGAGGATCTGCGCTTCAGCCTGCGGCTTGTTTTCCTTCGTTACCTTGATGTGGTGGAAGGGAATGTCGTGGTTGACCACGACCTTCTGGTATTCGAAATGGTTGGAGACGACGCCGACGATATCGATCGGCAAAGCGCCGATCTTCCAGCGGTAGAGCAGGTCGTTGAGACAGTGGCCGAAGCGCGAGACCATCAGAAGCACCTTCAGGCGCTCGCTGCCGTCGTGCACTTCGGCATCCATGCCAAACCGCTCGTAGATCGGCTTGAAGCCTTCCTTGATCTCGGCAAGGGATACACCCTCCTCGGAGATAAAGCTGACGCGCATGAAGAACTTGCCGGTATCGAGGTCGTCGAACTGCGAACTATCGATGATGTTGCAACCCTTTTCGGCGAGATAGGTGGAAATCGCCGCCACGACGCCGCGCGTCGACTTGCAGGTTACCGTCAATACGTAGTCCGTCATGTCCTCTTCCCTCTCTTAAGCCGCCGGGCCGTCCTTAGATCAAACCCCCGGCCGCGAACAGGCCGGCAAGCTTTCATTTCTGCAATAAATTGCAAGCCGAACCTTCATGCCTGCGGCATTTGCTTTCATGGTCGCAAGCTTATGACAGGCCGCGCGGGATTCCGTTCTGCCTGCGCCGTTCGAAATCCCGTCCTCGCCTTCTGATAGTTTGAGGTCAGATGGCCGGCCGGCTGGCGATCCGGACTTTTTTGCGCGGCGTGATGATTTCGTGAATGAGCGCTCCCACGATGGAAGAGAGCAGGAGGCAGAGGATCACGAAGATAACGGGTTGCTGAAGCGCGCCGATCGGAAAACGGTTGGCGATGATTCTGAGGAAAGCCAGCGTGAAGGCATGCGTGATGTAGATCTCGTAGGAGGCGTCGCCGAGATAGTTGAGCCAGCGGACAAAGGGAAGTTTCGAAAAGTCGATGGAAATGGCGCTATAGACGATGAAGATTGCCGGTATGCCCCAGCCATAATAACGGTCCTCGGGCCGCACCAGATCCTCGTTGATGAAGAGGAAGGCGATGCCGACAGCAAGCAAAACCCAGGCCCAGCGCTGTGGCAGCAGAAGCTTCTGGAGATAGAGCCAGCCGAGCGCCGCGCCGGCCAGGAATTCCAGGATGATGGGTTGGCCGTAGAATTTGGTGGCTGTCGTTTCCGGCAGCAGGTGGCAGACGATCAAAATGGCTGCAAAGGCGCCGAACAGGGCCGGCAGCCGATAGTCCTCGCGGATCGGCAATAGCAGCGCGAAGACGAAATAGAAGAACATCTCATAATTCAGCGTCCAGCCGGGCACGATGACGGGCGCGATCATCGTCGGGTCGACCGGATTGATCCACGGCAGGAACAGCATCGAAGCCATGAGATGCGGGAGATCGAAAGCGGTAGACTTGAGAAGCGACGGTGCGATAAGCGCGACAGCCGCCGAAAATAGCGTCGCCAGCCAGTAGAGCGGCACGATCCTCTTGACGCGCTTGCGGGCGAAATCGACCGGCGTCATGTTTCGTCCGCTTGTCGTCAGCCACATCACGAAGCCGCTGAGCACGAAGAAGATATCGACACCCGTTTCGCCATAGATGAACGAGGTCGCGTCGATGGCGGGATTGACCTTGGCAAGCTGTAGGATCGCGTGGAAATAGACGACCATCAGCGCTGCGATGGCACGCAGATATTGCAGCTGGACAAGCATCTGATGTCTTGCTCCCACAGGCTCTGCGGATCGCCCTTCAGGCAAGCCGCTTCGTCAACTCAGTACATTTGCCGGACGACCCTGCCGGATGCGTGGCGTGTCGCGGAAACGCATGAACCCGATGACAAGCCAGACGAGGCCGGCGATCTTCATCGAGAAGATTGCCGTTCCCCCGATCATCATATTCAGAAAAATGAAAAGAGAAAGTGAATGGGCGCAGCGCCTTTGTGCCGGGCTCGTGCCCGCGGGAAACAGGCAGACGAAGAGCCAGAAGGCGATGACGCCGAAGATCGTTGCGCCGTAGACGAGATAGACATAGCCGCTATCGGCGAATTCGGCGACTTTATCGACAGAAAGCCCGAGGATTGCCAGCGGATCGAGATCCATCAGTTTTTTCATCGTCAGATTGATGCGCCCGGTGAAATTGTCGCCGATCGCGGTGGGGTCCTTGATGTAGACAAGGAAGCCGGCGCAAACGATGAGCGGCATCAGCGCCAAATTGAAAGCCTTGGGGATTCTCGGAAAGACGAAATAGCCGCCGATACAGCAGATGCAGAAGATGAGCATCGTCCGGGTATCGTTGGTCGTGAGGATCAGCAGCGCTGTCGCAATGGCCAGCGACCGGTCGATCCGTGTCAGCCGATCCCACATCGAAATAAGGTAGATCGCGATGACGCCGCAGAAATTGGCAAGCGACACCTGCTCCAGGAAGATCGAGGACGAACGGTGATCGATGATGCCGAAGGAGAAGCGGCCGGGAAAGCCGAGTGCATTCTGGAACAGGCCGGTCGTGTTGAAGCTGAGAGGCTTCAGCCCGCGCGTATTGGCGAAATAGTCCGAGGGATGCACGATACTGACATAGAAGGGCACGCTGATGATCTCGAAGATCAGGAAAAGCAGCACCATGAAACAGGCCACGCGGAAGATCAGCTTCAGCGTCCGCTCGTTGCACCAGCCTCCAAGCCCCGTGAAGCAGAAGATGATCAGTACGTTGCGAAAATGGTCGATGAAGGCCATGCGGTTGATCGCGCTGACATAGACCGTCACGATCAGCGTGAAGAGCATGAACAGGAAGGCCGGAAGGTCTTCCTCATAGATCCCTTTGTGTAGGATATAGATGATTGCGCTGGCCATGATCAGGCCTTCGCTGGCCGCCACATGCGTCATCGAAAGCGGCATGACGTTGTGGTTTATGAAGGCCAGGATGCCATTGTAGAGAACCGAAAGCAGCCCGAGGATCAGGACAGGGTAATCGAGACGCGAAGCCGGGCTGGCCGCATCGGCAATCGTTTCGAATCTTGTGCTTGTCTCTCCGATTGCTGCCATCTCACTTCCTCGCGGACTTTACCGCTGCGCAGACGGGCGCATGTTTGGGAACCATTTGCTCAAGCAGACGCATTTGCGGGCGCTCGGGCGTGTCACGCGGCTGCACGTTGAAAGGTTCGTTGGCCGGCCACCATTCGCCAGCCGCCCAGTAAGAGAAGCCGATCCACGCATTGCTATTGTCGGACATGGTGGTGAGCATGGTCTTCAGGCCATCGAGGCAATCCGCATTTGCAGACGCGCCAAATTCACCGAGGAAGCCGCGTTTGCCGTTCTTCTTCAGCCAGGTGGTCACATTGATGATGGCATCGGTCGCAGCCTTTGCGCCCTCGCAAGTCTCGTGCGTGCCGGAGGAATCCGCGTCGAGATACTGATGGAATTCATAGGCGTAGAAGTCGAGCGGATCACGCACGCCGAGCATGACAGTTCCGTTCGCGCCGCCGATCACATCGGTTTCCCAGCTTGCAGCTCCGCTCCAGGCCGTACCGGGAACGAGGATGAGATTGCGCGCGCCGACCGCTCGAATGCCGCGGATCGCGGCGTTGGCGGCTTTCAGCCAGTCGGTCGCGGGAATGTCATGCGGCTCGTTCATCAGCCCGAAGAGCACGCCGTCCTGATTGGCAAATTCGACGGAAAGCCGAGCCCAGAAATCGGCAAAGGCTGCATTCGTTGCGGGCTGCTTGCCGACCTGATCCTTGTCGTAATAGCCGAAATTATGCGGATCGAGCAGCACGCTCATCTTGTGTTTGCGAACCAGCGCTACCGTATCCTTCAAGCGCTGTAATTCATCATCCTCGAGCCGCGTGCCGAGCGTCGGCTGCAGCCGTTCCCAGCGGAAGGGCAGGCGGATGATCGTCATGCCTTTCTTGGCGAAATAGCTGATCGTTTCTTCGGTCGGGTAGGTGTAGTTCGTGCCGTAGACGCCGCCGCGCTCGCCGTATTCGCCGCCGGAGAGATTGACGCCGTAATAGCAAAGTGGCGCGTCAGCGGCATGGGCGGTGGACGAAATGGCCATGACGGCGGCAACCAGCAGCCTGTGCAGCAGTCTTTTCCGTTTCATGGCTATCCTCGCGGGTCGCGGCAGGTCGCCACGTCGGCTTCAATGCCGGCATCTTAACGGTCCGTTAGCTAAGAATTTCTAAAGTCGCTCTGTCTCGGCCATCCTTTCCTGCCGGGCGGATGCGGTGTCTATGAATCAGTATGACGGGAACAGGGTGAGCCGCCTGCCTGCCTGGCGCAGTTATGAGTCGTCTCAGCCTGCGCCTGAAGGCACCCGTGCGCGCAGCCCGATCATCCGGCCGACCGATTTCGTTCCGCCTCCACCGGCTCCCGAGCCCGGCCCTCTTCCGGTTCGCCCGGAAGTGTCGGAAAGCCGGCCCGCCGCGCCGCCGCGCCACGATATTCCTGCCGTCCCCGAACCCCCGTCAGCGCCTGAACCCGTGGTCGAGCAGGCACCTGGTGTCGCCGGACCATTGCTGGATATCAGATCCGCAGTGGCTGCTGTCTGGAGCAGGCGCCTGATTATTGCCGGTCTTTGCCTCGTCGGTGCCGCTGCCGGCGCAGTGATCGCGCCTCGCATTCAGCAGAAATTCACCGCCGTTGCCGCCCTCTATTTCGATCCGCGTCAGATCGGTCTTGCTGACAGCGGCTCGCAGAACGCGGCCCCGTCACCGGAAATGATTTCGACGCTGATCGACAGCCAGGTTCAGCTGCTGACCTCGGGCAACGTATTGCGTCGCGTAGCCGACGCCATGAAGCTCGATCAGGATCCGGAATTTACCGGCGGCAGGACGGATGGCGCCGCTATCATCGGCGCTCTTCAGAAGGCCCTGCTGATCACGCGTGAGAATAATACCTATGTGGTCTCGCTTGCCGCGACGACGCACGATCCGGAAAAATCCGCAAAGCTCGCAAACCAGGTCGTCACCTCCTTCATGCAGGAGGAAAGCAGCGCATCGACCGGCCTTTATGAGACCACCTCCTCAGCACTCGGCGGTCGCCTCGACGATCTGCGCCAGAAGGTGCAGGAAGCAGAGCAGGCAGTCGAAACCTTCCGCGCCGACAACGACATGGCGGCGACCGAGGGCAATCTGATCTCCGATCAGCGCCTTTCGTCCCTGAATACGCTGCTCGTAACCGCCCAGGAAAAGACTATCCAGGCCAAGGCCCGCGCCGATGCCGCCGCAGATCTGCGGGTCGAAGATATCGTCGCCGGCAGCCAGACGGATGGCGCGACAGGCACATCGCCGCTCGTCAGCCTGCGGCAGCAATATTCCGCCCAGGCCGCTGTCGTCGGCAGCCTGCAGAGCCAGATGGGCTCGCGTCATCCGCGCCTTCAGGCCGCGCGCTCTTCGCTCGACAGCATCGGGACGGAAATCAGGGGCGAGTTGCAGCGGGTCGCGACCTCGGCAAGAGCCGAATATGAACAGGCCAAGAAGGCCGAAGACGATATCGCCAAGGAACTTGCGGTGCAGAAAGCCCTGCAGGCCACGACATCGGACAAGCAGGTGCAGCTGAACGAACTGCAGCGCAAGGCGACTGCCGCCCGTGAACTCTACGAATCAGTCCTGAAGCGTTCCGGCGAAACCAGCGAAGAGCAGAACCTGAGCCAAAGCAATATCCGCGTCGTTTCGCCCGCTGAAGTTCCTGTCAAGGCGGATGGGCCAAGCAAGAAAGTCATCTTGGTCGCAGGCATGATCGGTGGCTTGCTTGCCGGCTTTGCTGTCGGCGCCGGTTTTGCAATCCTCGCCGGCCTCTTCTCTCATCCCGTCATAAGGAGCTATTTCCGCAAGCCTGCTCGCGCTTCCGCTTGATGGCGACTTCCAATCTTCCTACATCCTGAACATGGGCACTGAACGAAAGACGCCCGTGAAAGAGGTTGTGATGCGGTTCGCTGCGGTTCTCCTGCTATCGCTTGTTGCCGGCGCTTCGGCTGCGCCCGCCTTTGCCATCGATTGGCAGAATTCCGGCAAGCAGGCCGTGCAACCGCTCTATCCCTACAAGGATCTTCCGGGCGTGAAGGCGCAGCCGGACAAGAAGGTGGAGGAGTCGTATGACTGCCACACCGAGACGGTGCAGATCCGCCGCCGCCACGACGAGATCTTCCGCTCCGGCGGCATGCCGACCCTGATGTATGTCTGCGAACGCGACGGTGTGATTTCCATGGACAGCCGCGTGCCGCTGCGCGGCCATTACCAGCCGGTACGGTGAAGGCCGGGGCAGGCTGACGCGATCATATTCGCGTCGCCTGAAGGCGGCAAACGCATGATCATCGCTCAATGACTTGACGGCAATTGCAGACGATCTTTCTGCCGCCTACGATTGTTACCTGGCAGCCTGAAATGCCAGTTGCGGTACTTCGCCACCAAGGATGCGGTCGGCAAAGGACAGATTGGAAAGGCCGTAGCGCTGATACAGCTCGTTATCCTGGTTGGCCCGAAACTCCGCCTGATCAGACGGCGAAGAGAAATATTTCCCTATCAGGAGCGGCAGGCGAACGGTTTTCAGATTTTTTTGCTGGAATACATGCCAGAACAGCGCATCGCCGACCGATCTGATCAGGGATCCGTCGCCAAAGTAGCTCGGATAGTATTTGCCGACCATTTTCGGGCTCCAGAGTGTGGCCGGACCGAAAGTACCGCGCTCACCGGTACCTGATCCAAGTCTCAGGCGTTCGCGTGGTTTCGGAGGCCAGTCCGGCGCAAATTCGGATGCGGTCAGTATCGGCGCTTTGAAAGGTTCATCCAGGTGGGAATTGTCAAAGCAGACCAGCCATTCACCTCCAACCATTCCGGCGGAAGAAGCGCAGGCCGCTCCCACCAGGAGTTCGACGGCATTTGTGGCCAGGCGGTCGTCCATATTGAGGTTCATCACGAACAGTGAATTACTCAACGCCACCGCGGCAGACCAGGCCTCATAGATCGAGAGCGGTTGAGAAAAGACGTAGCAGTCCGCGTCCAGCCATTCGGGCGGCATATCGCCATTGTCGAAAATATAGACGATGCGCACGCCGACACTTTGCTGGCGAAGGTTGATGTAGTGCGACTTCAGCAGTTCCAGCTTGTTGTTTTGACGGTGCCATACCGCACAGAACACGGTGACCAGCGCCGTCTCATTATCACTCTGCGTCCTTGCTTTAATAAAGTGCATGTCGGGCAATTCCTTTCGCGCAAGGTTCGCGCATGGCAGAGGCGGCATTGGTGTTAACCACGAAGGAGATGGCATGAGCCGGGCATTCGCGTCAATTGCCGTGGTTAGAAATCCTGGGGGCCGCCATCCGGTCATCTGAAATCGGCATTTTAACGTGTTCGTTGTGTCGCGAAGAACGCGCGGCGACGGGAAATAAGGAAATTGGATGCAGCAGAAGCGCGATCTGACCTCTGCCAGCCGAAGGGTCTCGGCAGGGTGCTGCGCGGTCCATCGAGAGGGGCGTCCATGCGTGTCCTGATAACCGGGGCGGGCGGCATCCTGGGTAGGCATGTTATCAGGCATTTCGCTCAGTTTGCGCCAAGCGCAGATGTGATCGCCAACAAGGCGGACCTGACGAATCTGGATGCGACCCGAGCGGCAATCGCTGCCCTGCAGCCGATCGATAAGGTCGTTCATCTGGCGGCCCTGGTGCCGGTGGCATCAGTTAAGGCAGACCCGGCCCGCGCCTATGCCGTGAATGTCGGCGGCACGATCAATCTTCTCTCGGCGCTCGAGGGACACCCGGCCACGTTCCTCTACTGCTCATCGAGCCATATCTACGCGCCGTCCCATCTGCCGATAACCGAGGACGCCGAAAAGGCGCCACCCTCTTTCTACGGACGGACAAAATGGATGGCCGAGAGCGTTGCGTCCGACATTTGCGAGGCATCCGACCGCACCTTTTGTGCGGCGCGTGTTTTCTCGATTCATGACCCAGCGCAAACCGGTTCGTTCCTTCGACCATCCATTGAGCGCCGGCTGGCAGAAGAGGACCTGAGCCAACCCTTCACGCTTCCGGGCGGTGACAGTGTCAGGGATTTTCTGCCGGCGGAAGATGCGGCAGAACTTGTCGTACGCCTTGCCCTTTCTTCCGCAACGGGGCCGGTCAATGTCGGCTCCGGGCGTGGCACAACCATTCGCGATTTCGTGCAGAGTTTCAGCCCCCGACCCCTCGATATCAGGGCGACCGGCGGCTCCGACACCCTCGTCGCCGATATCTCAAGGCTTAGACAATTACTAGGAGACTCTGATGTCTGAGACTGTTTCCATTGTCATTCCGACCTTTAACCGAGCCGGAATGTTGCCTGTCGCTATCGACAGCGCCTTGAACCAAACGAAAGCGTGCGAGGTTATCGTCGTCGACCACGGCTCCACCGACGATACGCCGAAAGTTGCCGAGGCTTATGGTGATCGCATCCTCTACATCCGCCGCGAGCGCGATTTCGGGCCGCATTTCTGCTGGCTGGAAGGCGCGCTGCACGCAAGCGGTGAATTCGTTCACCTGCAATATGACGACGACTGGATCGCGCCAACCTTCATCGAGGCGTGCCTTGCAGTCATCACGCCAGAAACCGGCTTCGCCTTCAGCGGCGCTGACGTGACGGATGGTCCTGGCCTGCCCACCAAGCTTCGCCAGTTCATGGACTGGCTGCCCGCAACCGGCACCTATCCGGTCGATGCCATCGAAAGACAGATTCTCGGCTCGCTGATCTCGCCCGGCGCGGCGCTCTACCGCAGACAGATCCTCATCGATGCACTTTATCCGGGTCGGTTGCCGCTTCAGATAAACGAATATCGCGGCGTCGGCCCGGATGCCTTCGTCTCGCTGCTTTCAATGCTGCGCTATCCAGCGGTCGGCTACGTCCGTGAACCGCTTGCCTTCTTCCGCTTTCATGAGGGGTCGATCACCATCGACGCCTTCGCATCCGGCGAGAAGACCGCGCGGCTGCGCGCCGCTTATGCAGAAGTAACCCGCCACTATCTCGAAATGAAAGTGATGCGCGCTGTGCGTATCAGGGAGGCATCGTAATGACTGTAGGGCGTCCAATCCGTTTAGTTACTCAAGATCGTCCAATCCGTCTTGCGGAGGAGACCATCGAGCAGAGCGAACTCGAGGCGCTCTCCGAGTGGATGCTCGCAGGCAACCGCCTGACCAAGGCCGAGCAGACGCTCGCCTTCGAGCAGGAATTCGCTCTCTGGATGAACTGCCGCCACGCGGTTTATGTCAACTCCGGATCGTCGGCGAACCTGTTGATGATCGCCGCGCTCAAGGAGGCAGGCCGCCTGCGCAATAATAAGGCGATCGCTGCCGGCGTCAGCTGGGTCACCACGGTTTCACCGCTGCTTCAGCTCGGCTTCGATGTGCGCCTCTGCGATTGCGATTCGAAGTCGCTGGGCATCGACCTCAACCATCTGGAAGACCTTTGCCGCACGGATCCGCCGGCACTGCTGATCATCGTCCACGTTCTCGGCCACGCCGGCGACATGGACGCCATCAGGGACATCTGCCAGCGCTACGACGTCATCCTGCTGGAGGATTCCTGCGAGGCGCTCGGCTCGACCTACAAGGGTCGCAAGCTCGGCACGATCGGCGCAGCCGGTAGTTTCTCGTTCTACTACGGCCACCATATCTCGACGATCGAAGGCGGCATGGTCGTCACCGACGATGCCGACCTGCATCAGCTGATGCTGTCCCTGCGTTCGCACGGCTGGAGCCGCGATCTCAAGCCGGAACTGCGCCAGTCGCTGGCTGAAGAGAACGGTGTCGACGAGTTCAAGAACCTCTACACCTTCTACCATGCCGGCTATAACCTGCGTTCGACGGACCTTCAGGCATTCCTCGGCCGGTCGCAGCTCAAGAAGCTCGATCAGATCGTCGAACGCCGCCGCATCAATTTCGACCTCTACCGCAAGGCATTGCCGGACTTCTTCTCGCAGTCGGGTGATACGGAGGTTCTGTCATCCTTCGCTTACGGCACCTTCATCGAAAACCGGCTGGAAACCTACAAGCACATCAATGCGCTCGACATCGAATGCCGGCCGTTGATCTGCGGCAATATCGCGCGCCATCCCTTCTGGCTTCGCGACCATCCGCGGCTTGCCCTTCCGAACGCCGACAAGGTGCATGACTACGGCATCTATCTGCCGAACCACCACAATCTGAATGAAGCCGACATTGCGCGCGTGGCCGACGCCTTCGCCTCTGTTGCCCGCCCCTGCTAAGAGCGAAGACATATGACGAATACGGCTCCAAAGCGCGCTCTGATCACAGGCGTAACCGGACAGGACGGCTCCTATCTCGTGGAACTCCTGTTGTCCAAGGGTTACCAGGTCCACGGCATCAAGCGCAGGTCGTCGAGTTTCAACTCGGCGCGCATCGACCACCTCTACGAAGACGTGCATGAGGTCAATCGCCGCTTCACGCTACACTATGGCGACATGACCGATTCCACCAACCTGATTCGCCTGATTCAGGAGGTGCAGCCGGACGAAATCTATAACCTGGCCGCCCAGTCTCACGTCCACGTGAGTTTCGAGACGCCGGAATATACGGCTAACGCCGATGGCATGGGCACGCTGCGCATCCTCGAAGCGCTGCGCATCCTGCGCATGGACAAGACGCGTTTCTATCAGGCCTCGACCTCCGAGCTCTACGGCAAGGTGGTGGAGACGCCCCAGAAGGAAACGACCCCCTTCTATCCGCGTTCACCCTATGGTGTCGCCAAGCTCTATGCCTACTGGATCACGGTCAACTACCGTGAATCCTATGGCATGCACGCCTCGAACGGCATTCTCTTCAACCACGAAAGCCCGCGTCGCGGCGAAACCTTCGTCACGCGCAAGATCACCCGCGCCGCGGCGGCCATTGCCGCCGGCGACCAGGATCGCCTCTATCTCGGCAACCTGGATTCAATGCGCGACTGGGGCCATGCCCGTGACTATGTCGAAGGCATGTGGCGCATGCTGCAGCAGGATAAGCCGGGCGATTACGTGCTGGCGACGGGCCGTACCGTCAGCGTGCGCGAGTTCGTGGACACGGCTTTCCGGGTCGCTGGCATCGATATAGAATGGCGTGGCCAGGGCGTGGACGAGCGTGGCTACATCAGTGGCACCGATCGCTGCCTGATCGAAGTCGATCCGCGCTATTTCCGTCCGACGGAGGTCGATCTTCTGCTGGGCGATCCGACCAAGGCCGAGAAGGAGCTTGGGTGGCGCGCCACGACGACGCTTGAGGAAATGATCGTCGAAATGGTCAACTCCGATATCAAGGAACATGCTGCAAACTCGGTTCATCAGCGAGACAAGGACTGACGGATGAACCCTGTTTTTCAGATTGAGGGAAAACGGATCTGGGTCGCCGGCCATCGCGGCATGGTCGGCTCGGCTTTGGTCCGAAATCTCTCGGGGCTGGATTGCGAAGTGCTGACCACACCTCGCAGTGAGGTCGATCTCACCGATCAGGCCGCGACGCGACGTTGGATGATGGACAACAAGCCGGATGCCGTCATCGTGGCTGCAGCACGGGTGGGCGGCATTGCCGCCAACAGCGCCTCGCCGGTTGCCTTTCTCTATGACAACCTCATGATCGAGGCGAATATCATCGAAGCTGCCGCTCGCGCAGACGTGAGCAAGCTTCTTCTCCTCGGTTCCACCTGCATCTACCCGCGCGACGCCGAACAGCCGATCCGCGAGGAATCTCTGCTCACCGGTCCGCTTGAAAAGACCAATGAGTGGTACGCCATCGCCAAGATTGCCGGCATCAAGCTTTGCCAGGCCTATCGCCAGGAGCAGGGTCGCGATTTCATATCGGCCCAGCCGACCAATCTTTACGGTCCCGGCGATAACTACGACCTGGAAACGAGCCACGTCCTGCCGGCCCTGATCCGCAAGGCCCATGAGGCCAAGGTGAACGGTGCGGAATCACTGACGATCTGGGGCAGCGGTACCCCATTGCGGGAATTCCTGCATGTGGATGACCTTGCCGACGCCGTCATCTTCCTGCTGCGCAATTACTCCGGTCCGGTGCCGATCAATATCGGTTCTGGTGAGGAATTGTCGATTGCCGAGCTTGCCCGTCTCGTGAGCAAGACGATCGGTTTCGATGGTTCGCTCACCTTCGACACCACGCGGCCGGATGGGACGCCGCGCAAGCTTGCCGATCTTCGCCGTCTGCGTGAGCTCGGCTGGAACAACGCCCGTCCACTGACGACCGGTCTCAAGCAAACCTATCAAAGTTTCCTGAATACGCGCGACAATTGAGTGGTGCGGAAACAGCGAACTGACGCAGGCCTGGACCAAAAGAACCAGTCGAGTTGACTAGGACAACACCCGGGAAAGCTTAACACCATGAAAATATGCCTCCTGATAACAACGTATAGGCGCGATATCCAGCTGGTGCGTCTGCTTTCCCAAATCATGGATCTGCGGAGCAAATATACCGGCCCCGTCATCTTCGAGACAGCGGTGACGGACTCCGAACTCGATAACGCCGCCAGATACATTCTCGAGCCGCTTTGTGATCTCTATGTAACCAACAAGGGGTCCGGCTTCGACGACAACCTGTTTCACTTTTACGCCGACCATGCTCGGAACTACGACTTCATCTTCAGCATAGGCGATGGCGACGTTTTCAGCTGCGGTCAAGTGAATCCGCTCGATCTGCTGGAACTCGCTGCCAGGCAGGAGCACGATGCCGTCCTGTTCAATCATTGCGAATACAGATCGGCGGACATACTCGCGACCGAGCTGACATATACGCTGTCGCCGCCATTCTATACCAATCCCAAGCTGATGGACGAGCCGGAAGTGTTTCGCCGGCACTTCCTCGGCCACGTTCCCCGGCATGTCGGCCTTCTGTACCGGAGCAGCGTCATCATCGAAAATCTCGGGAAGCTTGCTGCTTTCCGAAACACGCTGCATCTCTATGCCGTGCCTTTCCTGCTGGCGCTCGAGAAGAACAGGGCGATGTTCTTCGACTATCCCTTGAATTACTTCGCCGCGGACATGACCCACGACGGCGCCCGGGAGGATTGGACGAACGTATTCATGGGCCTGTATCGCTTCCTTCTTGCCGCGAAAGCGATCCTGTCGCCGGCAAGTTTCGCAATCACGAAGCAGGGTTTCATGGCCAACTATCTCAATGACCGTTCCTGGCTGCGCGGATCTCTGTCCCGCAGTGTTCCGAGCGAGGCGCAAATATTGCGAGAGTTGGATGGGGCGCTCGAAAGCTTCCCACAAGCTTAAATCTCTAGAAACATTTTGCTGTCCTACGCCTCAAAGCTGAAGACTTTGGCGTGGTTTAGCAAAGCCAATGATCAAGGATTCCCAATGTTGAAATGTTGTTCTCTGTGTCATGGGCAGATTTTGAACAAATTTCTGGATTTGGGGCGCCAGCCCCTCGCGAACAAATATCCAAAGCCGAGTGGTTTTCAGGAGGAGAAATTCTTCCCGCTCGAGGTGTTCTTTTGCGAGACCTGCAAGAATGTTCAGCTCGGCGAGATGGTCCCCCGATCCCTCATGTTCGAGGATTACTATTACCTGAGTTCGGTCAATGGCGGCCTGGTCCGCCATTTCGAAGCCCTCGCCGAGGAGCTGAAGGATGCGAAATTCGTCGTCGATGTGGGCTCCAACGATGGCGTGTTGCTGCGTCCACTCAAAGGTCTCGGAGTTAGGGCACTGGGGGTCGAGCCTTCGGTCAATGTCTCCAAGCTCGCCAATGACGAGGGGCTGGAAACGCTCTGCGCCTTCTTCGAGGAAACCTCGGCGCGACAGGTGCTGGACAGCCACGGCCCGGCGGATGTGATCGTCGCCAGCAGCGTCTTCACGCATCTCGACGCACCGGACCAGTTCATCCGCGCAGCCGACATCCTGCTGGCCGAAGACGGCAAGCTGGTCATCGAAGTCGAGTATATCCTCAACATGATCAGTCAGGTGCAGTTCGAGCGATTCTACCTCGACCGCATCTTCTACTACTCGATCTCGTCGATGAAGGAGCTGTTCGCCAAGCACGGCATGGTCATCACCGGGGTTGAGCCTGTTGCCCAGCACGGCGGCTCCCTTCGGTTCACATTGATGCGCGACGCGGCCGGCACCGAGGCCCCGGAGTTGGCGGAGATGATTGCGACCGAGCTGAAGGTGCTGAACACCACGGCACTGACAGATTTTGGCCAGCGCTGCCGCGATCTGACCGACAAGCTGGTCGCTGGCCTGAAGCGCTGGCGGGAAGAGGGCATCAAGGTGGCAGGCTACGGCGCGCCTGCCCGGCTTTCGACCATCACCAACTTTGGTGGCATCGACAGCGAACTGCTGCCGTTCACGATTGATGACAGCCCGCTGAAACAGGGGCGCACCTCGCCCGGCGCGCATATTCCGGTTGTGGCTGCTTCTGAACTTGAGACCTATCAGCCCGAAGTGCTGGTGGTCTTCGCCTACGAATACATCGACGACATTCGGAAAAAGACCGGCAATTCGTACAACTACTACATGCCAATTCCGCTTGTTGAACTCAAAGCTTCCTGATCACTGGAATGGGGAAAGAAGTGTCGAAAGAAATTCAACGTATTGTCGAGCGCCTTGGTACCAATGCCCATCGGTTTTCCGGAAAGACTGTCCTGCTGGCAGGGGGTGCGGGTTTCCTTGGGAAGCACTTCCTCAAGGTGTTTCAGAAGCTGAATAGCGATGTGCTGGACAAGCCTTGTTCGGTTATCTCGGTGGACAATTACATCACCGGCTCCAAGAACCTCGATGAAAGCATCGTGCGCGATCCCAACATCATGCAGGTCTGGGCCGATGTGACCCATCCGCTGCCCGTGCGCGAAGATATCGACTTCATCATCCAGGCTGCGGGCATCGCCTCACCTGTTTACTACATGCGTTATCCGCTCGAGACGATCGAGAGCGCGGTGCATGGCACCCGTAACCTCCTGGATCTGGCTTCACGCAACAAGGGCCTCGAGGGCTTCCTGTTCTTCAGCTCTTCCGAGATCTATGGCGATCCCGACCCGCGTGCGGTGCCGATCAAGGAAGACTATCACGGCAACGTTTCGACCGTTGGGCCGCGCGCCTGCTACGACGAATCCAAACGCCTGGGCGAGACGCTCTGCGCGATCTTTAACGAGCACCACGGCGTGCCGACAAAGATCGTGCGCCCGTTCAACGTCTTTGGTCCTGGCATGGGCCACAACGACCGCCGCGTGATCCCGATGTTCACCTATCAGGCGCTTAATGGCCGTACGATCCCGGTCCATGGCACCGGCCTGCAAACGCGCACCTTCTGCTACATCACCGACGCCATCTACGGCTTCCTGATGACGCTGCTCGCGGGCAAGCCCGGCGAGGCCTACAACATCGGCAACCCGGACAACGAAATCTCGATGATCAAGCTGGCGGAGATGTATCCCAAGCTGCTGCCGGGCGCCTCCTTCACCCGCATCGACTATCCGGACACCTATCCGGCGGGAGAACCCAACCGTCGTTGCCCGGATATCACCAAGGCGCGGGAAACCTTTGGTTATACCTCCGAGGTGGATGTCGAAGACGGTCTGGCGCGCTTCATCGAATGGGCTCGCCATCAGCAGAGCTATATCGACTTCGAGCCCGAAGCGGTGCTCAAAAAGGTCGGATAACGATAAGTGGTGACACTGGGTCTCATCGGGCGGGGTGCCTGGGCGCGTATCATTGGCGCTACCCTGGACAGCCTGCCCGAAGTGCGCTGGGTGCCGCTGACCGGCCCGGGCTCTTCCGTTGATGGTGTCATCATCGCCAACAGGAGCAAGGATCACGTGTCCTCGGCCATCCCCTTCGTAGAGGCGGGGGTGCCGTGCTTTATTGAAAAACCTCTGGCCACATGCCTCAAGGACTTCTTGCGCCTCAAGGCGGCGGCTGGTGCAGCGGGTGGCCACGTCTTTGCGGGCCACCTGCACCGGTTCAATCCGGCCGCGGAGGCCTTTTGTGCGGCCTTGCCAGAGATCGGTCCGATCCAATCGGCAACTGCGCTCTGCGCCAATGGCAAACCGCGCGACGATACGTCCGTGATCTGGGATTGGTTGCCACATCCGCTCTCGCTGGCAGCACGGATCTTCGGCACTCCGGCAGCGCGCGCGACGGCCCGGTCGCTTGAAGGCGGAGCGCGCTCGCTTCACGTGGCTGCTCAGCTGTCTTACCAAGGGCGACCTTTCGACCTTGAAGCCAGCTGGCTATCGCCTGATCCAGCTTTTCGGATTACGGCCACGGGCACCAAGGGACGCCTCACCTTCGATGACAAAGCCGCGCAGAAAGTCACGTTCATCCGTGACGGAAACAGTGTCGCCCTTACCTATGATCCAGAGCTGCCTCTAACCCGCGAACTGCACGCCTTTGTCGAGTTGATCCGTGGCGTGCGCGACAACCCATCCCCGCTTGACGGGGCAGAGGAAGTGCTGCGCAGCCTGGATGCCATCGAACGCTCCGCAGCAGCAGAGGGCGCCCCGGTCGCGATCAATTGGCCGGATTGAGGTGTCCGTAGATCTGCGCGAGGATTTCCTGAACGCGCGCGTCCAAATGGCCGGCTACCATGGCCGCCTCGTGACGCGCGAGCACACCGGCTTCGCCCTGCATGCGGAAATGTGCATTCGCTGCCTCTACAATGGCCTGCGGGGCTTCCACATCCCTCGGCTCGAAGTAGAACAGATGCTCCTGCAAAGGGGCCAGGGCTGGAAGGTCTCTCAGGCTGGCCGGCAGGATCGGCACCCCCCCGGTGATCAGCGCATCAAAAACGCGGATCGGCAGATCGTCGCGGGTCGGGATGATCCAATGGCTCATGTGGGCCGCCCATTCGTCCAACCGGTCTAACTCTGTACGGTCATGATACGTCCGCCCCACCGGACCGACGTGCTTGAAATGCAAGTTCAGCGTCTGCAGCAGCGCATTGCGCTCGGGGAATTGCGGATAGAGGATATGCCGTCCAAGGGGCTCCGGATCGCGTGTCGCGGCGAGGAGGCGATCGCGATGTTCGCTCAGATAGGCGCGCGACCACTGGATGACCGCTGCACTGACGGGGCGTCCCATTGCCTTGGTCACCTGCGCGTAAGTTTCATTGTGGTGTGGATGGCACGGCACGTAAAAGTCGGACAGAGCCGCAAAATTCAGGGACGCCGCGACGTCATGATGATTGTCGAAATCCCAGATACAGACATGGGCACGCGGCTCGTTGACAAACATGCCCACATACTTCTGCCCAGCCTGAACGATATCATTGTTGTTCAATATGTAGATAGTGTCGGGCTCGAACCGTTCGATGGCCTTCAGGTTCACCAACGAGATCTGGTCGGTCTTCTCGGCCTTGCTGAAGATCCCCTCGCTCAACCGAACCCGCGTTTGCGGGCGCAGTTTCATGCCCTCAGAAAAGGCCTTTCGGCGGACTTCCTTCTGCACGTTCAACTGTTCAATCTGCTCGCTTACGGATGTCATGTCAGGTTGGTTTCGCTCTAGCTTATCTGGAAATTTTTTTAACACTTTATGGTTAAATGTTCCTAAATTGTCGGTGAATTCGGCCGGCCAGCGGGACGCTTTTCTCTCCGAGGGGGTGGGCTTTTACCCGCTCCCCTGAAAAGTCCGCGGTTGACGTTAGCCTGTTCCTCGAACGAGGAGACAGACAATACGGAAGAGCCGATTCAGCGAAGAGCAAATCATAGTTATCCAGAAAGAACACCAGGCCGGGATGGGAGCCAAGGATCTGTGTCGCAAGCATGGCATCAGCGACCGTACGTTCATCATGTCATTGGTCAAGGGGAGATCATGGACCCCTTACACGGATGGTCCGGTTCTTCCCGGCTGGTCGCCCAAGGTGACTTTGGAAGAAGGCGTTCGCGATCTGCTTCAGCGCTCTGGTCGGTGAGTTGGAAGCAAATGATGACGATTCCGAGCGACAGTGACGTTCACCAGGATTGAAGCGCTCAAAGAATCCGGTCGATCTTATGCTGGATATGCAGATTCGGCATCAAACCAGCCGTATGCGCGGCGCGATAAGCATTGCGCGCAGCATCGAACGTCACGCCCCACATGATGGCGCTAAGAAGAAACGCGATGATGTAAACTTGAATGCGCATGAGCCTATCAGAGTGCGGCATATCGGCATTTATGTGGCAGTGCCAAGCATAATTATTGTCAGTGAATAAAGACCCAGAAAACGAACACCACAACGGTCGGCACAGATAACAGGAAGAACCTGTATCTGCTTGATCTCATTAAGGATCAATGGGAATGGTGCCCAGAAGAGGACTCGAACCTCCACACCCTTTCGGGTACCAGCACCTGAAGCTGGCGCGTCTACCAATTCCGCCATCTGGGCGACGGAGAGCCATGTACGGGGGTCGCTCTTTGCTGTCAACAGGGTTTTTGAAGTTTTCCTGACAGTCTGTGAAAAAGCTTCACGAAGTCGTGGTCGCACCCCACGGCCCTGTGGATGGCACGGCCTGTTTCTCCACCCTATATAAGGGGATATTGGAAAGGAACGCGCCATGTTCGACCTTCGCCCCGCTCTTCTTGCCGGTTTGCTTGCCGCAGTGCCGTTGGCCGGGGCCAATGCCGCCTCGCCGTCGCTTGGGCCTATCAACACGCAGTCGACGATCTGCGATTATCGTGGCTGCTTCGGCTTCGGTCCGCAGCAGTGGCATCGCCCGGCCTACGTACAGCCGAACTATCGCCCGCCGAATGCCGCCGGTCCGAAATATTATCAGCCGCCAGGCACTTTGCCGCCGCGGCTGACCTACGATCCGCCGCAGCCACCACGCGTGCAGCCTTCGGCAGACAATCAGGCCCGCCATCAGCAATGGTGCAGGAACGAATACCGGTCCTACAATCCGCGCACCGATCGCTTCCTGACCTATGAAGGCATCTACAAGACCTGCAACTCGCCCTATAATTGAGCCTCAGCTCTCCAGCGAAGCGCGGTCGGTATGGCCGAGGTCGCGGTCGGGCTCGATGATATCGCGCACGCGCTGCTTGAGTTCCTTCGGCCCCGGAAAACCGCCGTCGCGTTTGCGCTCCCAGATCAGATCGCCATTGACGCGGATTTCGAAATTGCCGCCGGTGCCGGGAATGAGAGCCACCTCGCCAAGGCTGTCCGTAAACGTCTGTAGCAGTTCCTGGGCCATCCAGGCGGCGCGCAGCAGCCAATTACACTGGGTGCAGTAGAGGATAGTGACGCGGGCTTTTTCGGTCATGGGAGGCTCCTTTTTTCAAGGGATCTAGAGACTCGCGAGAGGCCTCGCAATCCGCTGACGCCGAATCAGCGAAGAGAAAGTTCGGATTCAGTCTTTTTTGATAATTTTCCGTTAGCTATTCCGGATTGGTGTCTTCGCAGAATGGCTGAAGCGCCCTGGTTCTTGTTTTGCGTAACGGTGCTCATGCGTTCCACGGCTATCCCAACGATCCTTCTTGCCTGCCTCGCTCTGGCGGGCTGCTCGTCGGCTTCCGGTCCGGAAAGTCTTTCAGCCGGCGTTACTTCGAAGCCTTCGAAGGAAATCACGGCTTCCGTTACCCCGCCGCCGGCATCTGTGCCGCAGGCCACAGTCGCTGCAGCTGAAACGGACGACGCAATGCCGCAGGCAAGCCTTGCCTGGGAAGCGCCTGTGCCGGAGTCCCGCGCCTTCTCGGCGGTGACGCCTTCAGCCGTCTCGCAGCCCGGAATGCCGGTTCCGAGCGAACGCCCTGTCGAATTCGCCATGGCGGCAGCACCTGCCATCGAACCGCCGACGCGTGGCCGCTCGCGCGTCTATGGCTACGGTTTCCGCGATGCCAAGCCGATCAACTTCGGCAAGATCTCGCCACGCAAGCTCGCCGTCCACGGCGTCGACGTCTCCCGCTGGCAAGGGGACATCGATTGGGAGACGCTGAGGACCCGCGGCGCGAACTTCGCCTTCATCAAGGCGACGGATGGCGGCGACCATCTCGATCCGATGTTCAAGACCAATTGGCGGCGTGCCAAGGAAGCCGGCATCAAGCGCGGCGCCTATCATTTCTTCTACTGGTGCCGCACGGCCGGCGAGCAGGCCGACTGGTTCATCCGCAACGTCCCGCGTGATCCCGATGCACTGCCGCCGGTCATCGATGTGGAATGGAACGGCGAATCGAGCTGCAAGGTGAAGCTCTCCCGCGCCCGTGTGCTGGAAAAAATGCAGGTCTTCATGGAGAAGATCGAGCGGCACTACGGCAAGCGCCCAATCATCTACACGGCCCCGGATTTCTACGCCGACAATCTCGAAGGCGCATTCCAGAACTATCACTTCTGGCTGCGCGCGGTCGCGGAACATCCTTCGAAGGTCTATCCGGACCGCAAGTGGCTCTTCTGGCAATATTCCGGCTCCGGCCTCTCGCACGGCGTCGAAGGCCGCATCGACCTCAACGTCTTCAGGGGCAGCGAGGACGAATGGCACCGCTGGGTGGCCGGGCTTTAAAAGCAAAAGGCTGGCGCAATGGCCAGCCTCTCGTTCATATTTTGGGCTGAATCCGGATAGTCAGCTTACTCGTCGCCCATCTTGAGCGCGGCAATAAACGCTTCCTGCGGGATTTCCACCTTGCCGAACTGGCGCATGCGCTTCTTGCCGGCCTTCTGCTTGTCGAGCAGCTTGCGCTTGCGGGTGGCGTCGCCGCCGTAGCATTTCGCGGTCACGTCCTTGCGCAGTGCCGAGATCGTCTCGCGGGCAATCACGTTGCCGCCGATCGCCGCCTGGATCGGGATCTTGAACATGTGCTTCGGGATCAGCTCCTTGAGCTTCTCGCACATGTCGCGGCCGCGCTTTTCGGCGGCCGTCCGGTGCACCATCATCGACAGCGCGTCGACCGGCTCGCCGTTGACGAGGATCGACATCTTCACGAGGTTGCCCTCGCGGTGGTCGGTGAGCGTGTAGTCGAAGGAGGCATAGCCTTTCGAGATCGACTTCAGCCGGTCGTAGAAATCGAAAACGACTTCGTTGAGCGGCAGGTCGTAGGTCAGCATCGCTCGTGTGCCGACATAGGTGAGTTCGATCTGGATGCCGCGTCGGTCCTGGCAGAGCTTCAGGATGCCGCCGAGATAATCGTCCGGCGTCAGGATTGTCGCGCGGATCCACGGCTCGTGGATTTCCGAGATCTTGACGACGTCGGGCATGTCGGCCGGGTTGTGCAGCTCGCGCTCCGTGCCGTCGGTCATGTACATCTTGTAGACAACGGACGGTGCGGTGGCGATGAGGTCGAGGTCGAACTCGCGCTCCAGCCGTTCCTGGATGATTTCGAGATGCAGCAGGCCAAGGAAGCCGCAACGGAAACCGAAGCCGAGGGCGGCCGACGATTCCATTTCGAAGGAGAAGGAAGCGTCGTTGAGGCGAAGCTTGCCCATCGCGGCGCGCAGATCCTCGAAATCGGCCGCGTCGACCGGGAAGAGACCGCAGAACACCACCGGCTGCGCCGGCTTGAAGCCCGGCAGCGCTTCAGCCGTCGGCCGCTTGTCCTCGGTGATCGTATCGCCGACGCGCGTATCGGCCACTTCCTTGATCGAAGCGGTAATGAAGCCGATCTCACCTGGGCCAAGGCTTTCGACATTGACCATCTTCGGTGTCAGCACACCGACGCGCTCCACCTGGTATTTCGCATCCGTGCCCATCATCCGCACCGTCTGGCCCTTGGTCAGCACGCCGTCGATGACGCGCACCAGAACCATGACGCCGAGGTAGGTGTCGTACCAGCTGTCGACGAGCAGCGCCTTCAGCGGCGCCTTCTCGCCGCCGGCGCTCTTCGGCGCGGGCAGCTTATGAACGATTGCTTCGAGCACGTCGGGAATGCCAAGACCGGTCTTTGCCGAAATCAGCACGGCCTCGGAAGCATCAATGCCGATCACTTCTTCGATCTGTTCCTTGATGCGATCCGGTTCAGCGGCCGGCAGGTCGATCTTGTTAAGGACAGTGACGATCTCATGGTTGTTGTCGATCGCCTGGTAAACGTTGGCGAGCGTCTGCGCCTCGACGCCCTGCGAGGCGTCGACGACAAGCAGCGAACCTTCGCAGGCCGAAAGCGAACGGGAGACTTCATAGGCGAAGTCGACGTGGCCGGGTGTGTCGATGAGGTTGAGAATGTATTTCTCGCCGTTATTCGCCTGGTAGTGCAGGCGCACGGTCTGTGCCTTGATGGTGATGCCGCGCTCGCGCTCGATATCCATGTTGTCGAGCACCTGCTCGGACATTTCGCGCTCGGCAAGGCCGCCCGTCGTCTGGATCAGGCGGTCGGCCAGCGTCGATTTGCCGTGGTCGATGTGGGCCACGATCGAGAAGTTGCGGATATGGGATAGCGGAGTCGTCGGATTAGTGCTCATGCGCGCCATATAGCAGCGCACACATCGCCCGCAAAGCGGTAATTATACCGGGGTTTACCCTATTTTGCAGAGTGTCGAGCCGGGGTTCAGACCGGCCACGTCTCCAGCCGCCAAGCTGAATCCCAGAACATCCATTCATACTGGGAGGCGCGCACGAATGCGTCCATCATCTGCTGGCGCTCCACAGCAGACGCGGAACGCGCGGCAATATCCGTCAGCGCGATCACTTCGCGGGCGCCAGCGGCGAACTGCGGGTCGCCATAGGTATTGATCCAGGCCTGGAACACATTGCCCTCGATCGCCGGCCTGCTCTTGATGCCTTCGCCGACATGCCAGTAGATCCAGAAGCAGGGCAGGATGGCGGAGAGAGCGACGGCATAGGAACTGTGATAGGCCGTCGCCAGCAGGAAATTCGTATAGGCAAAGCAGGATGGTGAGGGTTCGGCGGCCGTCACATCCCCGCTCGAAATCCCGAACTGCGTCAGGAAACCGGCATGCAGGCCTTGCTCGACGGTGATCGCTTTCTGAGCCGACCCGAGAAAGCGCAGCACCTGTGCATTATCGGGCGCCTTGGCCGCGACGATGGCAAGGCAGCGGGCATAATGTTTCAGGTAGATTGCATCCTGCAGGATGTAGTGGCGGAAAACCTCCGGCGGCAGCGTTCCATCAGAGAGACGTTCCAGCAGTGGCAATCGCTCGATCTCGGCCATGATTGGCTTGATCTGGTCCCACGCGGCGGCTGTAAAGCTTTCCGCCGTCTCAGTGCCTTGCGCAATACCGTCCATCTTGCTCTCCGCTCTTGAATGTCGCTGCCATATATCGACGCCGCCATGGTGAAAGCAAGGCTGCTCGCGAGGACTTGATTCCATCATTAGATCATGTATTTCTCTTATAGTGGAATCGTGGATTAAAAAATGGAACACGAATTCGAGCAAGCAATCGGCATCCGTATTCGCAGGCTGCGGGTGGAAAAGGGGCTGACACTGGATGATCTCGCCACTGCTTCCGGCGTGAGCCGCGCGATGATCTCCCGCATCGAGCGCGCGGAAGCGAGCCCGACAGCCTCGCTGTTGGCGAGGGTCTGCGCCGCGCTCGGCCTGTCGCTTTCAGAGTTTTTTGCCGATGAAGGGCAGGAAGCATCGCCGCTCTTGCGTCGTCAGGACCAGCAGATCTGGCGCGATCCGGAAACCGGCTATATGCGCCGCGCCGTCTCGCCGCCGGGCACAGCCTCGGATGTCGATATCGTCGATGTCGAATTTCCGGCTGGCGCGCGGGTCAGCTTCCCGCCGCACGCCGCCAGCCGCGGCATGACACAGCATGTCTGGCTCTTCGACGGCGAGCTGGAAATGACCGTCGGCGAGACCGTCCATCGCCTCAAACCCGGCGACTGTCTCTTCATGCCGGTCGGCGACGGCCATGTCTTTCACAATCCGGGTCACGCGCCGGCACGCTATTGCGTCGTGCTGAACCGCGGCGACTACTAAATCACATGCTCATTTACCAGGGGACCATCATGCCGACCATTCGCCTTCTCTCCGCCGCCGAGGCACACGCGGCGATTCCCGACCTCTGCGAGGTGCTTGCCGATTGCGTCAATGGCGGTGCCTCGGTTGGCTTCATGCAGCCCTATACATCCGCAGATGCCGAACCCTACTGGCGTGGTGTCGCCGAAGCCGCGGCCGATGGCGCCACCCTGCTCTTTGGCGCTGAAGTGGATGGCAAAATTGTCGGCACCGTGCAGGTCGGCGCTGCGCAGATGCCGAACCAGCCGCACCGCGGCGATCTGAAGAAGCTGCTTGTTCACCGCTCCGCTCGCGGCCATGGCCTGGCGCGTCTGCTGATGGACATGGCCGAACGCGAAGCGGCCCGTCGCGGCAAAACGATTCTCGTCCTCGATACGGCAACCGGCAGCGATGCTGAAGCCATCTACCCGCGTCTCGGCTGGGAGCGCGTCGGCGTCATTCCTGATTATGCTCTCTGGCCTGAAGGCGGCCTGTGCGCCACCACCTTCTTTTACAAGCGCGTGGCCTGATCGCGGTGCGTAAAGGCGTCTATCGCGTCGGCCAGTCTTGAAGCCGGCGTCCAATGCAGGGCCTTCCAGCCGAAATCCTTGGCCGCCAGGATATTCTCCTCGACATCATCGATGAAGCCGATGTCATCAGGGGCTGCGCCGACTTCTTGCGTCGCAAGCCGGAAGAAATCGCTCAAAGGCTTTCGCGTGCCAAGTGCGGCCGAGTAGAACATGCCGTCGAAAAGCGCGCCGAGCCCCAGCACGTCACGCAGGTAAGCAGCGCGCTGGTGCTCCTGGTTAGTGGCGAGGTAAAGAAGTGTGCCTTTGTCCTTCAGGCGGGCGAGATCGTCGAGCAACTGCCGGTCGAGGCGAGAGTCGTTTTCGAACCAGTAGTCGAGCAGGGTCTGGGCGTTAAGATGCGGTGCGATCCGGCCGAGAACCTCCGTCAGGCGGGGCTCTATCGGCTCCTGGCCGGTGACGATACCGACCCAGTAAGGCTTGAAGAATTCCTGTTGAAGCAACGGCGCAGACAGGCCGAGGTCGCGCTCGAGATAAGTGAAGAGCGGCAGACCGTCCGCTGGCCGTCCGTGAACCAGCACGCCATCGACATCGACCATCAGGATTTTCATTGGGCTTAATCTCTTGAGGAAAAGGGACGCATTCTGAAATCGGCTTGAACGTGGCGTCATCTGCAGCGGTGATCAAGGCGTGTTCAGCGCTTTTTTCTTTAGACGGGCCTGTGTAAGGCTTGAGTCTGACAGACTGATTTGCGGAGGACACTCGTGCGCGTCATCTATTCCGAAGACCACAAGCTGCGTGATGCGAAGACGGAGCTGCACGACGGCCAGCTCGTGACGCCCTTCGAGGCACCGTTCCGGGCGGAATGGATTCTCGCCGCAGTGAGGGAGGCTGGTTTTACGGATGTTGCTGCTCCAGGGGCGCATGACCTTGAAACGGCGCGCAAGGTGCATGACCCGGCCTATTTGGAATTCCTGGCGACGGTCTGGGATCGCTGGGTGGCGGCGGGATATAAGGGCGAGGCAATCGCCAATTCCTTCCCCATCCGCCGCAGCAGCCAGCGCATACCGGAAAACATCGTCGGCGCGATCGGCCATTACGCCAATGCCGCCGACACGTCCATCACCAAGGGCTCCTATGAAGCAGCCGTTGCCTCCATGCGCTGTGCGATGACAGGCGCGGACTGGCTGAATACCGGCAACCGTTTCGCCTTCGCGCTCTGCCGCCCGCCGGGCCACCATGCCGGCATCGATCTCTTCGGCGGCTATTGCTTCATCAACAATTCCGGCGTCGCGGCCCAGCGTCTGCTGGATCATGGCGCCAAGAAGGTCGCCGTACTTGATGTCGATTTCCATCACGGCAATGGCACGCAGGATCTCTTCTATCGTCGCAGTGATGTCTTCACCGCCTCGCTGCATGGCGATCCCATCCACGCCTTTCCCTATTTCCTCGGTCATGCCGATGAAGTGGGCGAAGGGCAGGGCGAGGGTGCCAACCGCAATTACCCGATGGCGCCCGGCACCAGTTTCGATGTCTGGTCGGCAGCCCTTGCCGATGCGCTTTCCCGCATCAAGGCCTTTGGTGCGGAAGCCATCGTCGTGGCGCTCGGCGTCGATACGTTTGAGCGCGATCCGATCTCTTTCTTCAGGCTGAAATCGGAGGACTTCATTCGCATGGGCGAAATGATCTCAGCCGCCGGCCTGCCGGTCGTCACCTGCATGGAGGGCGGCTACGGTGTGCCGGAGATCGGCCTCAATGTCGCCAATGTGCTCAAGGGTCTGGAAGCCTGATCTCCTCCTGATGATTGACGAGACCGTTCCATCCGATATTCCGACGCCCCGCATGCTGAGTTGGGCACGCAACTCGACCATCTATCGCCTCGAGCGGCGCATGATGACGGAAAAGCAGCTCTTTGACGCCATCACCCGCAAGGCGAAGGAGAAATTCGAGGACATCAGCGCGGCACAGCTCAAGGCCGTCGCCGATTTCGCCGTCAAGTTTGCCTATGACAACAAGGCGATCGACGATACCGCCTATGCTGAAATCAGCACGCGTTCCGCCGTGCGCAGCGGCAAGTCGAAACGCGCCATCGCTCAGAAGCTTGCAGTCAAGGGCGTCTCCAGCGACAAGGTGGAGGTTGCACTGCAAGAGGCTGACGATCTCTATGCCGCAGCGATATTCGCCCGCAAACGCGCCTTCGGCCCGTTCCGCCGCGTCGAGCTTGATGAAAAACGAAAGGCAAAGGAGCTCTCTGCCTTCGCCCGCAACGGCTTCAGCTTCGAGATCGGCAGGAAGGTCTTCGGCATGAGTTTCGAAGACGCCGAAGAGGTGATCCTCTCAGGCCGCCTCTGATATCGCATCAAGCCTTTTGCTGCCCCGATCAGAAGTTTGAATTTGTCGCTCATGCGCTGCTCTCATATGAAGAGCGCGCAATCGGAGATATCAATGGAAGAAAGAACGAGCGCCGGAACGGGCACGCTGACGGCGAAGACGCCTGCTGCATTTGGCGGCGTGGCCGCCGGCGGGCTGATGTGTCTGATGTCCATGTCCTCGATCCAGTTCGGTGCGGCACTGTCTTCCTCCGCCATCGCCACCTATGGGCCGGTCGGCGCCACTTGGCTGCGCCTCGCCTTCGCTGCCATCTTTCTGGCAATCGCCGTGCGCCCGCGCATGTCAAGCTACAGCCGCGCACAATGGACAAGTGCCCTGGTCCTCGGCACGACCACGGCGCTGATGACGATGAGTTTTTTCTCGTCGATCGAGCGTATTCCGCTCGGTCTCGCCGTCGCGATCGATTTTCTCGGACCGCTTTCCGTCGCGACCATCGGCTACGGATTGAGCCGGCGCCTTATCTGGCCGCTCATTGCCGCGTTCGGCGTTCTGGCTCTTGCTCACGACGGTGAAGGCTGGGTTGGAGATCCCCTCGGTGTTCTCTTTGCATTTGGTGCGGGAACCGGCTGGGCGATCTATATCGTGCTCACGAAGAAGATCGGCGCAAGCTTCAAGGGTCTTGAAGGACTTTCCATGTCGCTCATGGTTGCCGCGGTGGTCGCAACGCCCTTCGGTTTTGCCGGCGCCGTGCCGAAGCTCGATGCCGACGGCCTGATTGAAATGGCGGGCCTCGCCGTTCTGGTGCCGCTGCTGCCCTACACACTGGAGCTGATCGCGCTGCGGCGGATGCCGACGGCCTCCTTCGGCATCCTCATGAGCCTGGAACCCGCCATTGCAGCCCTCGCAGGCTTCGTCATTCTGGCACAGCCCATGACGCTTCTGCAGATGGCCGGAACGGCCTTGGTCGTCGCCGCAAGCGCTGGCGCGACCTTTTCGGCAAGGCAGTAAAGCGTCAGCCCATCTTCTTTGCGGGATCGTCAAGCCCCGGATTGTAGAAGAGCGAAAGCGTCAGGCTCTTTGCGATTCGTTCCGCCGTCGCCATGAACCAGTCCTTGGCTTCCGGGGTCGGCGCCACATCGTCGAGCGTTTGCGAAAACAGCGAAAGCCATTTCGGGAAAAGCTCCGGCGTCATGTTTGCGACACCGAGATGCGCCTGCACCGGTTTGCCGCCATAGGCGCCGCTGCGGAAGGCGACGGACGACCAGAAGCTCTTCATCTTCTGCATATGTTCGGGCCAGCGGCCGGAAAGCCGTGCATCAAAGACTGGTCCGAGCTCGGGATGCCTGAGCACCCGCCCATAGAAAGACTCCACCAGCTTCGAAATGAAGGCCTCGTCCACGCCGATCTCCTTCATCTCGGCCTCTGCCTTTTCACGGATCGCGGCGACATGCGCGGCCCGTCCCTGTATCTCACTATTCATCTTTAACCCCGGTGCCGCTTGCAGCTAACAGCCTCCATATAGGTTGACGCGCTGCCTCAGCAAAGCGCGATTGGCTAATCGCGGCATTCTATCAATCCTGCCGGGCTTTGATCTTGACCCACGCGGCTTGCCTCTTTAAATTTAGAATAATTCTAAATTATTGGAGACTACCTATGTTGGCCCGTTTTTTCAGATCACCGAAACGTTCCTTCCGCTCCCTCTCTGAGCAGGAAATCCTGGCGCTCGCTATTGCCTCGGAAGAAGATGATGCACGCATCTATCTCGCTTACGCCGAGCATTTGCGACAGGAGTTCCCGGCCTCTGCCAAGGTGTTCGAAGACATGGCCGAGGTGGAGGACACGCACCGCAAGTCGCTGATCGAGATTCACCGCCAGCGCTTTGGTGAACGCATCCCGCTGATCCGCCGCGAGCATGTCGAGGGCTTTTACGAGCGCAAACCGGACTGGCTGCGCGCCAACCTCTCTCTCGATGCGATCAGGCAGGAAGCCGAGGCGATGGAGGAGCAGGCCTACCGCTTCTATGTCGAGGCGATCAAACAGACCTCCGATGCCTCCACCCGTCAGTTGCTTGGCGATCTCGCGCTTGCCGAACAGGGCCATGAAGACATCGCCCGCATGCTGGGCGACAAGCACACGCCTGACGATGTGAAGAAAGAAGAGGATGAGACGGCGCGCCGTCAGTTCGTCCTGACCTATGTGCAGCCGGGCCTTGCCGGTCTCATGGATGGTTCGGTCTCGACGCTGGCGCCGATATTCGCTGCCGCCTTTGCCACGCAGGATACCTGGCAGACCTTCCTCGTTGGCCTGTCGGCCTCGGTCGGCGCCGGCATTTCGATGGGCTTCACGGAAGCCGCCCATGACGACGGCAAGATCTCCGGCCGCGGCTCGCCGATCAAGCGCGGACTTGCCTGCGGTATCATGACGGCGCTCGGCGGTCTCGGCCACGCACTGCCCTACCTCATTCCGCAATTCTGGACTGCGACCATCACCGCTGCCGTCATCGTCTTCTTCGAGCTCTGGGCGATCGCCTTCATCCAGAACAAGTATATGGAGACCCCATTCCTGCGCGCAGCCTTCCAGGTCGTCGTCGGCGGCAGCCTCGTCCTCGCCGCCGGCATTCTGATTGGGAATGGGTGAGCTGCGGTCGGGCGCAGCCCGAGCAATCGATCCAGTGGATCGATTGCAGCGACGAACGCCCTGAGCCACGCGAAGGGCCGGGCGCCGGCAGCGTAACACTCGACATGAAGAATCGGTCGGGCGCAGCCCGAGCAATCGATCCGGTGGATCGATTGCAGCGACGAACGCCCGAAGCCATGCGAAGGGCCGGACACCGGCAGCGCCACCCTCGACATGAAAAATCGGTCGACGCAGCCGAGCATTCGATCCGGCGAATCGATTGCAGCGACGAACGCCCTGAGCCAAAGCGAAGGGCAGGGGCACCGGTGCAGCAAATTCCGAATGCTGAAAATGAAAAAGCCGGCTTGCGCCGGCTCTTTCACAGTCCCCCCTTTGAAACTTTTTATTTGAGAGCGCCGACCAGAACGTCGCGGCCATTCTCAATGGTAACCCAGCGGCCGGCATTGAAGCTCGACTGGCGCTTGATGAAGCTATAGGGCGTCGCAAACCAGGGCTTGACGTCGGAAGCCAGGTTGTCGAGCACGAAATCGCCTTCGGCAGTGCGCAGCGTCAGCACGGCATGACCTTCACCATCAGGCTTGCGTACGACTGTCATCAGCAGATCGGCAGGCGAGAAGCCGCGCTGGATCAGGATACGGCGCTTCAGAAGCGCGAAGTCCTCGCAGTCGCCAGCCGTGGTCGGATAGGCCCAGACCTCGTCCTTGCCGTAGATTTCCTTGTCGGTCATCGGCGTGATGGTGCGGTTGACGGTCGCGTTGATTGAACGGACCGTCGCCCACTTTCCACCGGTCATGGCGACCGGGCCGGTATTGCGGTTGGCACCGCATTCGCTGCGGTGTGTCTGACAGAAGTCGTAGTGACCGACCGGCTGCGATGTCGCATTGCCGGTCACCATGGAGGCATTTTTGCTAGGAGCCGGAATAGCGGCCGGCGCCATTGCAAACACGGCCATCATGGCCACGAGGAAACCCTTGATCCGCACGCCCTACTTCCCTGCATCGCCCTTCATTTATTAACAAACAGTTAACGGAGAGGGCCGAAAGGAGTCAATCGTTACTTCTTGGGAGGGCCTTGCAACTCGTAGACATGGTTAAAATGCGACATAACCTTAGGGATAGCTGAGCATGACTTGCTCAACCAAAGTCCTCTATTCGGGCAGTTGCATATTCTTTGGTGGACGACTGGCTTCAGTCTATCGGATGAGGCCTTTGACGGCGCTGCGCAGCCGCTCGATGTCCTGGGGGCGCGACAGCCTGTGGTCGCCGTCGCGGATGAAGGTCAGCACCACGTCGTCGGCAGGAAGATGTTCCACGAGTTTCATCGCATGCAGATAGGGCACGTCAGCGTCTTTCATGCCCTGCAGGATATGGATCGGGCAGCCTGTTTCGATAATGCCGGTCAGCACCCGGTTCTGGCGGCCGTCCTCGATGAGGGCGCGCGTATAGATGTTGGGCTCCGGACTATACTGCGAGCGTTCCTCGAAATAGCCGTGCTCCTCCAGCGAGGCGCGTTCCTTCTTCTTGAGGTTCGGCTCGATCAGATCGGAGGTGAAATCCGGCGCCGGAGCGATCAAAACCATGCCTTCGAGCTTCGGACCGACGCCTTTTGCAAGCTGCTGCGCCACTCTGAGTGCGATCCAGCCGCCCATCGAAGAGCCGATGAGGATCATCCGTTCGGGGGCGGTATCTCCGATCACCGCGAGCGCCTCTTCCAGCCAGCGCGAGATCGTGCCGTCGGTGAAGGTGCCGCCGGAAAGCCCGTGGCCGGAATAGTCGAGGCGGATGCAGGCGGCACCCAGCTCCTCCGCCAGCCGGTCGATTTCGACGGCCTTGCTGCCGCTCATGTCGGATCGGTAGCCGGATAGCCAAACGAGGGCGGGAAGGTCGGCGCCGACCCGCGCCGGCCGCAGCAGCATGGCGATCTGCCGCGCGTCCTCGCCTTCACCGACTGTCAGGAACTTCGGCTGAAGAATGAGCATCTCATCGGACATCGGGCAGAACTCCTATTATTTTGGCCTATAAAACAGATTCTTGACAGGCTGACAGCAGGTGATTTTTCCGCTATAGGGTGTTATTGAATCCGTTGCAGTGATGGCGTGACCCGTTTGTGCCCCCTTTCGAACTGGGACACGAAGCTGCAACGTTCCGAACAACGCGAGGAGAATACGACCATTCGCAGACCCTTTAAAACCGACGCGCCCGTAAAGGATGGACCGCGTTCGAACCGTGAAATCCGCATTCCCAAAGTTCAGCTGATTGGGGCGAACGGTGAGAATCTGGGCGTCGTGCCTACCGACCAGGCCTTGAGAATGGCGGAAGAAGCCGGCCTCGACCTTGTCGAAATTTCTCCCAATGTCGAGCCGCCGGTGTGCAAGATCCTTGATCTGGGCAAGCTGAAATATGCCAACCAGAAGAAGGCCGCCGAGGCGCGCAAGAAGCAGAAGATTGTTGAAGTCAAAGAAATCAAGATGCGCCCGAACATCGACACCCATGATTATGAGGTGAAGATGAAGGCGATGGGTCGCTTCTTCGACGAAGGTGACAAGGTGAAGGTAACGCTGAAGTTCCGCGGCCGCGAAATGGCCCACCAGGAACTCGGCATGAAGCTTCTCCAGCAGGTCAAGGCCGACACGCTCGAGATTGCCAAGGTGGAAGCCGAGCCGAAGCTCGAAGGCCGCCAGATGATGATGGTGCTGGCGCCGAAGTAATCGGTGCCGCATCCCTTTCGCTCAAAGCCGTCCGACAGGGCGGCTTTTGTGTTTTCCGGGGCGGCAAAAATCATCATCCGCCCCGTTGCACTTTCATGACGCTGCGGTTATAAGCGCGCGTCCGAACTGACCGGCAGGGCATGCCGTGGCAGTTTCGAATGCTTGCGGGCAGGTTTCGTCACTGGCCCCGCAGATCAACAACAAACGCTCCCACGCCTTTGGCGAAGACCGTAACAGGACTTTCGCAGAAGGGCTTCTTTTATGAAGCGGGTGAGGAGCTCTCAGAACGGAGTAGCAAAATGCCCAAGATGAAGACGAAGTCCTCTGCCAAGAAGCGGTTCAAGATCACCGCCACCGGCAAGGTCAAGGCGGCTGCCGCTGGTAAGCGCCATGGCATGATCAAGCGCTCGAACAAGTTCATTCGCGACGCACGTGGCACGATGGTTCTGGCAGAACCCGATGGCCGCAAGGTTGTGAAGAACTATCTGCCGAACGGTCTCTGAGACTATTCCGGTAACGCGTTAGATTAAGGAGATCATGAAATGGCACGTGTAAAAAGAGGCGTCACCGCCCACGCCAAGCACAAGAAGGTTCTGAAGCAGGCCAAGGGTTTCTACGGCCGCCGCAAGAACACCATCCGTACCGCCAAGGCTGCCGTCGATCGCGCCAAGCAGTACGCATACCGCGACCGCAAGGTTAACAAGCGCAACTTCCGCGCCCTCTGGATCCAGCGTATCAACGCTGCCGTCCGCGAATTCGGCCTGACCTACGGCCGCTTCATCGACGGTCTGAACAAGGCTGGCATCGAAGTCGACCGTAAGGTCCTCTCCGACATGGCAATCCACGAGCCGGAAGCATTCGGCGCCCTGGTTGCTGCCGCCAAGAAGGCCCTTGAGTATCTCAAGGAAACCGGCACGGCCAACGAGTTTGAAGGCGCGGTTCGTTAACCAGCGCTTCCCAAGCTTGACGCTATTTTGAATTTTGGGAAACCCGCGCTGGTTTGGGCTAGCGCGGGTTTTTCTTTCTCTATAGTGCTGGCGCCGGCCGCCCGGCCCGCCATTTCGAACGCCGCCTGATCTGGACGGAAAGAAGACAATGTCAGATATCGACCAGCTTAAATCCTCTCTGCTTGCCGAAATTGCCGCCGCCAATGATGAGACTGCGCTCGAAACCGTTCGTGTTTCCGCGCTCGGCAAGAAGGGCTCGATTTCTGAGCTCCTGAAGACGCTCGGCGCCATGACGCCGGAAGAGCGACAGACCCGCGGCGCAGCAATTAATGCACTGAAGAACGAAGTAACCGACGCCCTTGCCGACCGCAAATCGGTGCTGAAGGAGGCTGCGATCAACGCCCGCCTGAAGGCTGAAACGGTTGATGTCAGCCTGCCGGTCCGTTCGTCCCCCGCCGAGCGCGGCCGCATCCATCCGATCAGCCAGATCGTCGACGAGATCACCGCAATCTTCGGCGACATGGGATTCTCGATTGCTGAAGGCCCCGATATCGAGACCGACTACTACAATTTCACGGCTCTGAATTTCCCCGAGGGTCATCCGGCCCGCGAGATGCACGACACCTTCTTCTTCAATCCGGACGAGAAGGGCGAGCGCAAGGTTCTGCGCACGCATACCTCTCCGGTGCAGATTCGCACCATGGAATCGCAGAAGCCGCCGATCCGTATCATCATTCCCGGCAAGACCTACCGCCAGGATTCCGATGCCACGCATTCACCGATGTTCCATCAGGTCGAAGGTCTCGTCATCGACAAGAAGGCCAATGTCGCCAATATCCGCTGGGTGCTCGAGGAATTCTGCAAGACCTTCTTCGAGGTGGACAGCGTGACGATGCGTTTCCGTCCGTCCTTCTTCCCCTTCACCGAGCCCTCCTTCGAGGTCGATATCCAGTGCGACCGCTCCGGCCCGATCGTCAAGTTCGGCGAGGGCACGGACTGGATGGAAATCCTCGGCTGCGGCATGGTCCACCCGAACGTGCTGCGCTATGGAGGCCTCGATCCGGATGAATATCAGGGCTTTGCCTGGGGCATGGGCCTCGACCGCATCGCCATGTTGAAATACGGCATGCCGGACCTGCGAGACTTCTTCAATGCCGACGTTCGCTGGATGAACCATTACGGCTTCCGCCCGCTCGACATGCCGACGCTGTTCGGCGGCCTGAGCGTTTAAGGGAGGATTGGACCTATGAAATTCACGCTTTCCTGGCTGAAGGATCATCTGGAAACGGATGCCACGCTCGATGAAATCTGCACCTGCCTGACTGAGATCGGGCTGGAAGTGGAAGATGTAGACGACAAGGCGGCCTTCAAGCCTTTCGTCATCGCCAAGGTTCTCTCGGCTGAAAAGCATCCGCAGGCAGACCGCCTGAAGGTGCTGATGGTCGATATCGGTGAGGGCGCTCCGGTACAGGTCGTCTGTGGCGCGCCGAATGCGCGTGCGGGCCTCGTCGGCGCCTTTGCCGCTCCCGGCACCTATGTTCCCGGCATCGACGTGACACTGTCGGTCGGCAATATCCGCGGTGTCGAAAGTCGCGGCATGATGTGCTCGGAAAAGGAACTGCAGATCTCCGACAATCACGACGGCATCATCGACCTTCCGGAAGATGCGCCCGTGGGCACGAGCTACGCCGCATATTCGCATCTCGACGATCCGGTCATCGAGATCAACCTGACGCCGAACCGTCCGGACTGCACCTCGATCTATGGCATCGCCCGCGATCTTGCAGCCTCCGGCCTCGGCACGCTGAAGACGCGACCTGCGCCGTCCTTCGCCGTCGAAGGCGAAACGCCGGTCAAACTGGCGCTCGATCTCGATGATGCGAAGCTCTGCCCGGGCTTCGGCCTACGGCTCGTGCGCGGTGTGAAGAATGGTCCGAGCCCGCGCTGGCTGCAGCAGCGGCTGCTCGCCATCGGCCTGCGCCCGATCAATGCGCTCGTCGATATCACCAACTACATGACCTTCGACCAGGGCCGGCCGATGCACGTCTTCGACGCTGCCAAGGTCAAGGGCAACCTGACTGTGCGTCGCGCCAGGGAAGGCGAAACCGTGCTGGCGCTCGACCAGCGCGAATATAAGCTCGGCCCGAACAATGTCGTCATCGCCGACGAGAACGGTATTGAATCGATCGGCGGCATCATGGGCGGCGAACATTCCGGCTGTGATGAAAACACCGTTGACGTGCTGATCGAATCCGCTCTCTGGGATCCGATGAACATCGCCAAGTCTGGCCGCGCGCTCGGCATTATCACCGATGCGCGCTACCGTTTCGAACGCGGCGTCGATCCGGAATACATGGTTCCCGGCCTTGAGCGCACGACGGAACTGGTGCTGGAACTTTGCGGCGGCGCCCCGGCAAAGGCCGAGATTGTCGGCTACACGGGTTACGCGCCCAAGATCGTCGACTTCCCCTACTCGGAGGTCAAGCGGTTGACCGGCCTCGAAGTCTCGACGGACGAAAGCAACACAATCCTGACCCGTCTCGGCTTCAAGGTCTCCGGTTCCGGTGAACGCGTCTCCGTGGCCGTTCCCTCCTGGCGTCCTGACGTGGACGGCAAGGCCGATCTCGTCGAAGAGGTCATGCGAATCCACGGCGTCGACAACATCAAGCCGGCGCCGCTCGAAAGTCATGCTGCGGTCAACGGTCGCATCCTGACGACGCTGCAGATCCGCACCCGCTCCGCCAAGCGCGCGCTCGCCTCGCGCGGCATGCTGGAAGCTGTCACCTGGTCCTTCATCCCGGAAGATCAGGCAAAGCTTTTCGGCGGCGGTTCTCCGGCCCTCAAGCTCGCCAACCCCATTGCCGCCGAAATGTCGGACATGCGCCCCTCGCTGCTGCCGGGCCTGCTGACCGCTGCCCAGCGCAATGCCGACAAGGGCTATGGCGATGTGGCGATCTTCGAAGTGTCGGGCACCTACGAAAACGACACGCCGGAAGGCCAGCGGCGCGTCGCCGGCGGCATCCGCCGCGGCACGGCCTCGCTTTCCGGCGCCGGCCGCATGTGGTCGAACGCGGCAAAAGGCGGCGGCAAGCCGGTTGATGTCTTCGATGCCAAGGCCGATGCGCTTGCCGTTATCGAAGCCTGCGGCCTGCCGACAGGCAATATCCAGATCGAGCAGGGCGGTCCCGAATGGTATCACCCCGGCCGTTCCGGCACGATCAAGATGGGTCCGAAGGTGATCCTCGGCTATTTCGGCGAGTTCCATCCGACCACGCTTGAAAAGCTTGACATTTCCGGCGCTCTCTGCGGCTTCGAAGTCTATCTCGATGCCATGGCCGAGCCGAAGAAGAAGGCGACCCGCACCAAGCCGGCGCTCGAACTTTCGCCCTTCCAGGCCGTCAAGCGCGACTTCGCTTTCGTCGTCGACAAGACGGTGGAAGCCGGCGCCATCATCAAGGCGGCCACCGGCGTCGATCGCAAGCTGATCACCGGCGTCAACGTCTTCGATATTTTCGAAGGTGCCTCGGTCGGCGAGGGCAAGAAGTCTGTTGCGATCGAGGTCCAGATCCAGCCGGCTGAGCGCACGCTGACGGATGAGGATTTTGAAGCGCTGACGCAGAAGATCGTCGCCAGCGTCGCCAAATTCACCGGCGGCGTCCTGAGAAGCTGATCCGGCTAACAGACAGTTTGAGAAGACCGGCGGCGCAAGCTGCCGGTCTTTCTATAGGTGAAGATGATAGAGCTTGCTGACGATCGTCCAGCGGCCGTCGACCTTCAGCAGCGAGAGATAATCGGTGAAGCGCATGCCGGCAAAATCATCGGTCACCTTCACGGTTGCAGCGTCGCCGGAAATATCGATGCTGCCGATATCCATATAAGGCTGGGTGCCGGGCGGCGCGCCCCCTTCCTCAAGGATCGCGGCGATGAATTCGTCGCGCGAGAGCCATTCCACCGCATTCTGATAGTGCCCGATGATCGAGCTTTTCGGGTGAAAGGCTTTCTTCAGGGCTGCTTCATTGGCGAAGGCCATGCCCTCGACATAGAGATGAACCGTTGCTTCGATTGCCTGCCTGTCGGCCATATCGACACCTCGCCTCACATTCTGAAGGAAATGATAGCGGGGTCGTCGCCGAAGGCAAGGCTGGAAGAAGGAGAGTAGCCGACGCCGGCCGCTCTCCTTGCCGGTATGAGGACAAGTATCAGGCTGCGCGAGACGCTTTCTGGTTTGCGGCAGTCGTTGCAAGCTTCCTCAGAAGCTGGTCGGTCTTGCCTTCTTCCTGCAGCGTCTGATCGAGAAGCGTGACAGCTTCCTTGAAGCCCAGAGTCTGCGCCCAGGTCTTCAGTGTCCCGTAGCGGGCGATTTCGTAGTGTTCGACGGCCTGGGCCGAGGAGATCAGGCCTGCATCGATCGCGGCAGTGCCTTTGAACTCTTCGATGATTTCCTCGCCTTCGGCAATGATGCCCTGGATCGCCTCACAAGTCTTGCCCTGGGCGCGCTTGCCGATGATTTCGAAGACCTGCTGCAGCCGCTCGACATGACCTTCGGTTTCCTCGCGATGCTTCTCGAAACCCACCTTCAGTTCCTGCGACTGGGCAGCACGCGCCATCTTCGGCAGGGCGCGCAATATCTGCCGTTCGGCGAAATAGATATCCTTGAGCGTATCGTAAAACAGATCTTCCAGCGTCTTTTCCTTGGCCATTGTTCCGTTCCTTCGTTGGGGGATTTACGCCCTTTCGGCGACATCAATAGAAGCGAATACCGCGCTAATTGTTCCCGGCGCATTTCGGGTGGAACGGCTCCATTTTCCGGGCAATGATGTCGGGAGCAATCGGGAGGGACTGCGCATGAAGAAACCGGGATCGATGAACGGACTGGAGGATCTCGGCCGGGTGCGGCTGTCTCGGAACTTCTTCTTCCGCGATTTCCTCCACTCAGAGATCGCCGACTTCTATCGTATCCCGAACATCCCCGACGATCCCGATCTTGCCGTGGAGACGGGCCGGCGTCTCTGCGAGGAATTGCTGGAGCCTCTGGAAGCGACGTTCGGGCGCCTTCACATCCGCTCCGGCTACCGCTCGCCCGCGGTCAACCGCTTCGGCAATGAGAACAAGCTGAACTGCTCGACCAATGCCGCCACCGCCGCCCATCACATCTGGGACATGCGCGACTTCGACGGCTGCATGGGAGCGGCCGTCTGCATCGCCGTTCCCTGGGTGGTCGATCGTTATAGTGACGAAAGCGATTGGCAGAGGCTCGCCTGGTGGATCCATGACCACCTGCCCTATGCCTCGCTCTGCTTCTTCCCGAAACTATGGGCCTTCAATATCCAGTGGCATGAGCGGCCGAAGCGGGTGATCCAGAGCTATGTGCGCCCACGCGGCATCCTGACCAAGCCGGGCATGGCCAATTGGGAAGGTGATCATTCCGAATGGTATGAGGGCTTTCCGCAACTCAAAAATTGATGCGGTAGCGGATGTGGCCGTCACTCCTCACGTATGTATCGTAGAGCGCGCGTGCCGTCTTGTTCTGCTCGCTCGTATGCCAGTAGAGCCGCGACCATCCGTTCTTCTTGCAGAGGGCCACGAGGTCGTCCATCAGCGCCCGGCCGACACCCTTGCCGCGCACATTTTCTGATACGAACAGGTCTTCGAGATAGCAGTCCCTACCGCGGATCCATGTGCCTTCATGTGTCAGGCAGAGTGTAAAGCCCACGACTTCGCCGTCGAGTTCCGCCACCCGCATGAAGATTGCCGACGCCGGATCGAAGACCCGGCGCCAGGTGGAATCGGTAATATCGGCATCGACGGTGACCTCGTAGAAATCGAGATAGTCCGCCCAGAGCGCACGCCAGCTTGCTTCGTCCTCAGGCCTTGCATCGCGGATCGTCACGGTCATGCCATCACCTCGTTTCAGGCACCGGCCTCGTCGAGCAGCGCCATTGCCTCGTCGGAGAGCTTGAGCGTTGCCGATTTCACCAGGCTTTCAAGCTGCGAAAGGCTGGTAGCACTGGCGATCGGCGCCGTCACGCCCTTCTTGCGCAACAGCCAGGCGAGAGAGATTTCTGCCGGCTTGGCGCCCGTCTCAGCCGAAACCTTGTCGAGTGCCGCGAGGATGCGCATACCCTTGTCGTTGAGATACTGGGCAACGCGGCCTTCGCGGGCGCGGCCCTCCGTATCCGCCTTGCTGCGGTACTTGCCCGACAGGAAGCCGGCTGCGAGGCTGAAATAGGTGATGACGCCGATATCTTCCTTCACGCAGAGATCGGCAAGCGGGCCTTCAAAGCTCGAACGCTCATAGAGGTTATATTCCGGCTGCAGCGCCTGATAGCGTGGCAGGCCTGCCTTGTCGGCGGCGTCGAATGAAGCCTGCAGCAGGCTCGCATCATAGTTCGAGCAGCCGAAGGAGCGGATCTTGCCCTGTTCGAGAAGCTTGGCATAGGCGCCAAGCGATTCCTCATGCGGCGTGTCGGCATCCGGCCAATGCGAGAGATAAAGGTCGATATAGTCGGTCTGCAGTCGGCGCAGCGAGTCTTCGACTGCCTTCAAGATGTAGGCGGCTTTCAGAGTCTTGCCCTGGCCCATGTCCGAGCCGACCTTTGTGATGATCACGGCCTTGTCGCGGGAAACCTTTCCCTTCTTCAGCCACTTGCCGATGATCTCTTCAGAGTCGCCGCCCTTATTGCCTGGCACCCAGGCGGAATAGACGTCTGCCGTGTCGATCGTGTTGAGACCCGCATCGAAGAAGCCGTCCAGAATATCGAAGGACGTTTTCTCGTCGGCCGTCCAGCCGAAGACATTGCCGCCGAAGACGATCGGCGAGATCGAAAGACCTGTTTTTCCAAGCCGGCGCATTTCCATGGCGCTCTCCCAAAATATTGAAGTGATTGAAATCGGAGGAAACGGCAGAACGCCGTTCCCAACTAACCTAGCGCGGAGTGCCCTCGAAGGAAACCAAACTTCTGTGATCGGCCGTCGCGCCATTGCGCCGCGCGGGAGGGCTGAATAAGGTGCGCCCGATCGATTTCAGGAGGACAACCCATGCTGCGTTTCGGTATAATTTCAACGGCCAAGATCGGCCGCGACAATGTCGTTCCCGCCATTCAGGACGCCGAAAACTGCGTCATCACCGCTGTCGCCAGCCGCGATCTTGCCCGCGCCCGTGAGATGGCCGACCGCTTCTCCGTGCCACATGCCTTTGGCTCCTACGAGGAAATGCTGGCCTCCGACGTGATCGATGCCGTCTATATTCCGCTGCCGACCTCCCAGCATGTCGAATGGTCGATCAAGGCTGCCGATGCCGGCAAGCACGTGCTCTGCGAAAAGCCGATTGCGCTCAAGGCCTCCGAGATCGACGATCTCATCGCCGCCCGCAACCGCAACAAGGTCATCATTAGCGAAGCCTTCATGGTCACCTATTCGCCGGTCTGGCGGAAGGTTCGCTCGCTTCTCCAGGATGGCGCGATCGGCGACCTTCGCCACGTGCAGGGTGCCTTCACCTATTACAACCGCGACCCCGGCAACATGCGCAATATTCCCGAACTCGGTGGCGGCGGCCTGCCTGACATCGGCGTCTATCCCGTCATCAGCACCCGCTTCTCCACCGGCAAAGAGCCGTCCTGGGTCCAGGCGATCACCGAGCGTGATGCCGAGTTCGGCACCGATATCTATTCCAGCGTGAAGGCCGATTTCGGTGACTTCGAGCTGAGCTTCTATATTTCCACCCAGATGGCCGGCCGCCAGATCATGGTCTTCCACGGCACCGACGGCTATATCGAGGTGAAGTCGCCCTTCAACGCCAATCGCTGGGGCCCTGAGGAGATCGAAGTGACCAATCGTGGTCATAACGAATCCCAGATCATCCGCTTCCAGGACAGCCGCCAGTACAGGTGCCAGGCGGAAGCTTTTGCCCGCGCTGCTGCAGGCGAAAAGGAAGAGATCGTCACGCTGGAAGATTCCAAGCTCAATCAGAAGGTCGTCGACGCCATCTACCGCGCCAGTGAGCAGGATGGTTGGGAAGCTGTTTAATCCTACTCGGCTTTGCCGCGGAAGACGAAGCGGGAATAGCCGAAGAAGCTCAAGAACATCGACGCTGCAGTCGCGAGCACCATCGCGACAAGCGGCTGCAGCGCCGGTAATGACAGAAGCAGCGCCGAATAGAGCCCATAATTGACGAGGGCGGCCGTCACGCCGACCGAGCCATAGCGGAAGCCTTCTGCCGCCAGCGACCGGCCTGACCGGTCGAACGTGAAAGTCCGGTTGAAGGCCCATGTCGTCGCCATCGCGAGCGCAATGGCAAACAGCCGGGCAATGAAGGGACCGAGTGGCGTCAGGTGCAGAAGCAGCGCAAGCACGCCCGCATCGACGATAAAGCCCAGCCCACCGGCAATCGCGAAACGAAGAAGCTTCTTCATGCGGCATCCGCTTTCTTGCCATCGAGCGTTATGGCTGATGTTTTATCCTTTACCGAAACCGGTGCTGCAAGGCTCATATAATGGATGCGCAACTGCTCAGCCCGCGCCCGCGCAACGGAATCGAGGATCACGCCAGCAGTAAACAGCATGATGGAGATCATCGCCAGTGCCGTCGAAAGCACCCAGGTCGGCATGCGGCTGACGAGACCGGTCGCAAAATATTCCGCCAGCACCGGCCCCATGAAGCCAAGACTTGCCAGCATGAAGAAGGCGCTGATCGTGCCAAAGAAAGCGAAGGGCCGCGTTTCCTTCATCAGCATGGCAAACATCCAGAGGATCTTGCCGCCGTCGCGGAAGGTCGAGAGTTTCGAATGCGAGCCTTCCGGGCGCCTGCCGTAATGCAGTTCCAGTTCACTGACAGGCAATTTCAGCCGCGATGCATGTACCGACATTTCCGTCTCGATCTCGAAGCCGCCGGAAACCGCGGGGAAACTCTTGACGAAACGGCGTGAGAAGGCCCGGTAGCCGGAGAAGATATCGGTGAAGTCAGGCCCGAAGATCGCGCGATAGAGGATGTTGAACAGTCGGTTGCCGAGGGCATGTCCGTGCCGGCCGGCATCGTCGTGCACGCCGCGCCGTGTGCCGACCACCATATCGGCCCGTTCCGTCAGCAACGTCCGCACCAGCTCTTCGGCATCCTCGGGCGCATAGGTCCCGTCACCGTCGGCGATGATGTAGATGTCGGCATCGATATCGGCGAACATCCGCCGCACCACATGGCCCTTGCCTTGGCGCCGCTCGCGCACGACATGCGCGCCGGCGAGCATGGCATGCAGCGCCGTGCCATCGGTGGAATTATTGTCGTAGACATGGATATGCGCATCGGGCAGTGCCGCCCGGAACCCCCTGACGACAGCCCCGATCGTCGCCGCTTCGTTGTAGCAGGGAAGCAGAACGGCAATATCAGGACTTTCGCTGAGCGATCGCGCCATTGGGTTACACTCGTTACAAAGAAACCGCGGCGAATTTACGCCATGCAGCGTTAACAAGCCCCTATAAGAAACGAAAGCTGTCACGTCCTGTGGTTTACACTTTCTTGACAAGCCAAGGCTAAGGTTTGCCCATCCCGCAACGACCTGGCTATCATGATGAACGCAGTGCAGCCGATCGCCAAGGCGCAATCCGCATCAGCCAGGACTGGATTCGTCGGCAGTATCCGGCAGATGCTGACGCGTCTCCTGCCATCCGCCCTCATCTACACCGTTATCCTGATCGGCATTGTCACCGTCATCAAATATGCCGGGGGGCCGGTCGATTATGTCGGCCCTGATAATGACGACGGCATGCGCCTCGTAGAGGTCAGAGATTTCCTGAACGGGCAGGGCTGGTTCGATCTGATGCAGTATCGGCTCGGCCTCGGCGAAGGCACGCTCATGCACTGGTCGCGGCTGATCGACCTGCCGATCGCTGCGCTCATCCGCTTCTTCGGCCTCTTCCTCGGCCATGATGCTACGGAAGCTGCCGCACTCGTGGTCTGGCCCCTGTCGCTCGTTTTTCCTGCCATGCTTGCCATGGGCCTTGCCGGCCGTCGTGTCGGCGGCCTTGCCGGCATGCACCTGTCTTTCTGCTTTGCCGGCATGGCGATCTATACCGGCAATCGCTTCGCGCCAGGCGCCATCGATCATCACAATGCCCAGCTCGCGCTTGTCGCAACCATGGTGGCGATGCTCTTCGATGAAAAACAGCGCGCCTGGAACTACGTCATTGCTGGCGCGTCAGCCGCCCTGGCGATCGCGATCGGCGCGGAAACCACGCCCTTCGTTGCCATCTATTGCCTGGTGGTGGCGCTTCTCTGGGTCTGGGAAGGTGAGCCGTTTGCCGCGGCCATTAAGGCTTTCGGCCTCAGCCTCGCTGTTGCGATCAGCATCCTCTTCTTTGCGACGGTGCCGCCGCAGCACTATTCGGCGGTAACGTGCGACAATCTCTCGCTCGGTTTCTACAGCTTGGCGACCATCGGCGGCGGGCTGCTGCTCGCTTCCGCGGTCTTTGCCAGCCGTCTCGCCCGCGGCTTGCGTTTCGCCGTGATTGCGGCGGTCGGCACCGCCGTCTTCGGTTCGGCTATGGTCATTGCGCCTGAGTGCCTGCGCAATCCGCTTGCCGATCTCGATCCCATGCTGGTCGAGCTCTGGCTGCGCAATGTCTCGGAAGCGCAATCCATTCTCGCGCTCAGCCGGACAGATCCCTTTTCCATCGGCGCATTCTATGCGCCTGGCCTGCTCGCGATCGCCGTCTGCATTTTCCGCTCCGTGCAGGGCGATCGCGCGCAGGTCCATCTCGTCTTTCTGGCGCTTTTGAGCGTTAGCTGGGCCGTCGCACTGGTCCAGGTCCGGGGAGCCGTCTTCTCAAACCTCTTGTCCATCCTGCCGCTTGCCTTGCTGATCATCGACGTGCGCCGCATGTCGAACGGCGACAGCGAAAATGCCGCAGCTGCCCTTGTCTATATCGTGACGGTTCTCGCAAGCGTGCCGGCGGTATGGGCCGTCGGCGGCGCGCTCGTCGAGATGCAGGTCAACAAGACGAAGAATACGGAGGAGGCAGAGAGCCCTTCATGTTCCTCCAGGCAGGCGCTGGCGCCGCTTCGCGGCCTGGCTGCCGGTCTCGTCTCGGCGCCGTCGGAAATGGGTGTGCCGATCCTGCGCTACACCGCCAACCGTGTTTTATCGGCGCCCTATCATCGCAACCAGGGCGGCATGCTGACCGAGATGCATATCGGTTTGGCCGAGCCACAGGAGGCGGAGGCATTTCTGAAGGGAGCGGGCGTCACTGTGCTTGCCTTCTGCCCGGATGATCTGCAGACAAGTGAAATCGCCAGATTGAAGCCCGACGGGCTTTATGCGCAGCTGGGCAAGGGCAATATTCCTGCGTATTTCGACCCGCTGCCGAAAGCTGCCGATAGCGGCGTCCAGTTCTTCCGTTACCGGCCAGCGTCAGACTGATGTCCTGTCTTTCAGGAGTGGACGAGCACAGCCCGCAGGCGATCGGTGGTAAAGAGGCCGCCGAGATAAAGCAGCAGGCCGGCATTGTAACCGATGATCGTGTAGAAAAGCGCCAGGAATGAAACCGCACCGCCCGAGACAATCGCGGCGATGGCAAAGGTTGCGGCGATCAGCATGGCGACGATTGCAATGACGCCGGCTGAGCGCATAAGGCCAGCGGTGAGGCCCAGGGTGGTTGCTGTCAGGATGATCATGTCGTCACCTCTTCTTCAGGTCGTTTGCGAGGAGCCTAGGGGCCCTCCGCTAACAAAAGTTTATTGGCCACCCTTAATGAAAGCTGCAATTGCAGCCATGGTTACGGATGCGTTCACCTGACGGCATTTCCTCCGGCTTGCGCCGGGTATGCGTTTCGATATAAGTCAACTCTGTTACAGGCTGAAAAGTTCCGTTACTTTCTCATTTACGTAAACGGAACTCCCCCGCAACAGCAACGACGTAGAACGAAGCAGCATCACGCTGACGATTCGATCGGCGCCTGATCGACTGGTTGTTCGGAAAGAGGGCGAGCCGATACCTATAATGGTTGAGCATAGCGACGATGAAAGAAGCGATCGCTCCCGCGCCTTCCATCGGCGGGGAATACTCACTGTCACCAGCATGCTCATTTTTCGGGTCGGTGTTCGCCACTCCCTACGAACGTGAATGATACTAAGATTTTTTTTGGAGTAGCGATATCCCTATTTCTTGGGTCTCCCACCGATTTTTGAATAAAAATTCGCCCTTCTCCTACCCCGACCTTTCCGTTTAGGGGCGATCAAAATAGAAAGGGGGGATGAGCAATGTCTTTGACGGCGATTCGCCTACCAACCTTGCGGAATATTCGGTCTCGGAGCTCTCCGGTTCCATCAAGCGGACCGTCGAGACAGCCTTCGATCAGGTGCGTGTGCGCGGCGAGATTTCGGGTTACCGCGGCCCGCATTCCTCGGGCCACGCTTACTTCTCGCTGAAGGACGACCGCGCTCGTATCGATGCAGTCATCTGGAAAGGCACTTTTTCCCGCCTGAAGTTCCGCCCGGAAGAGGGCATGGAAGTGATTGCGACCGGCAAGGTCACGACCTTCCCCGGCTCATCCAAATACCAGATCGTCATCGAGACGCTGGAGCCTGCCGGCGCCGGCGCATTGATGGCGCTGATCGAGGAGCGTAAGCGTAGGTTGGGCGCCGAGGGCCTTTTCGATCCCTCACGCAAGAAGCGCCTGCCTTTCATGCCTGAGGTAATCGGCGTCGTGACCTCGCCGACGGGTGCCGTCATCCGCGATATCCTGCATCGCATCTCCGATCGTTTCCCCGTCCATGTCATCGTCTGGCCGGTCAAGGTGCAGGGCGAAGGCTCCGGCGAGGAGGTGGCAAACGCTATCAACGGCTTCAACGCGCTGGAGCCTGGCGGCGATATTCGGCGCCCAGATGTGCTGATCGTCGCCCGCGGCGGCGGCAGTCTCGAAGATCTCTGGAGCTTCAACGACGAAATCGTCGTGCGGGCCGCAGCCGATAGCCGGATTCCGTTGATCTCCGCTGTCGGCCACGAGACCGATTGGACACTGATCGATTACGCTGCCGATGTCCGTGCCCCGACACCGACCGGTGCTGCTGAAATGGCCGTGCCCGTCAAGGCCGAGCTTGAGGCCCAGGTCGCTGGTCTCACTGCCCGCCTGCAGGGCTGCATGAGCCGCCAGATGGATCAGCGCCGCCAGTCCGTCCGTGCTCTGATGCGCGCCCTGCCGTCGCTTGATCAGCTTCTGGCGCTGCCCCGCCGCCGCTTCGATGAGGCGGCCACTGGCCTTGGCCGCGGGCTGGAGCTCAACACCATCAACAAGCGCCGCGGCTTCGAGCGTGTCGCCTCGCATCTGCGGCCGGACGTGCTGTCCAACCGCATCACAGAGCGTCGGCAGCTTCTGAACGAACGCATGGCCCGGGCCGAACGCACCGTCGAGCGCCTGCTCGACCGCTCGAAGTCCCGCATCGAACGTGCGGAGGCGATCCTCGCCTCGCTTCCGGCCCGGCTGAAGACACAGACCGACCGCGGGCGTGAGCGCCTCGGCAATCTCTCGCGTCATGCCGATACTGCAATCCGTCATCAGCTGACGCGCGCCCGCGCCGAGCTTTCCGCGCAGGACCGCGTTCTTCAGTCTCTCTCCTACAAGAATGTGCTGAAACGAGGTTATGCCGTCATCCGCGATGAGGACAACAGGCCGGTCTCGCAGGCGTCAGCACTCTCCGCCGGCATGGGCATAGCCATTGAGTTCGCCGACGGCCGCGTCGGCGCCATGACGACGGAAGGCGGCGCCGCGCCATCAGGGGCCAGAAAGCGCACGGTCAAGGCCGGCGAGCCACCGAAACAGGGAAGCCTGTTCTAGCAATGCACATTCTGCTGGTTCTCGCCCATCCGCTGCCGGAGAGCTTTGCCGCTTCTGTGGCGCGGACCGCGCGCGAGGCCCTCGAAGCCTCCGGCCATACTGTCGATCTTCTGGATCTCTATGCGGAGGATTTTGACCCGCGGCTGTCCAAGGCAGAGCGGGGCGGCTATTTTGATGTGCCCTACGATACGTCCGCCGTCGCCGGTATCGTTGCGCGACTGAAAGCGGCTGATGGTCTCATTCTGGTTTTTCCGCAGTGGTGGTTCAACTTCCCGGCCATATTGAAGGGCTTCATCGATCGCGTCTTTGCGCCGGGCGTCGCCTTCACCCATGATGCTGCCGGCGGCCGTATCGTGCCGCAGCTGACCAATATCAAGCTGCTCTACGCGCTGACGACAACTGGTTCGCCCTGGTGGCTGGTGCATCTCTACATGGGCAATCCTGTCCGCCGCCTGCTGAAGCGCGGCATCGCCAATTTCTGCGCCAAGCGGTTGAAGTTCCGGATGTTCAGCCTGCACGACATGGACCGCGCGACAGATGCCAAGCGCAAGGCGTATCTGGAGCGCGTCTGCAAGGCGCTCGCCGCCGTCTGACTATTCGAAATCCGACAGGAACTTTTTGAGCAACCGGTCAAGCTCGGCTTTGTCGTCGGCCGTCAGGTTGCGCGTCAGCCTTTGCTGGTTGGCGACATGTGCGCCAACGGCTTCTTCCACTGTTGCCAAACCCTTCTCGGTCAGCGCAATCAGCACGCTGCGGCGGTCTTCGGGGTTAAACAGGCGCTCCACGAAGCCGGCCTTTTCCAGCTGATCGATCCGGTTCGTCATCGTGCCGGAGCTGACCATCGTCATGCCGAGCAGCTCTCCGGGCGAAAGCCGGTAGGGCGCACCGGAGCGGCGAAGCGTGGCCAGCACATCGAAGGCGGAGGAGGAGAGGCCGTGCTTGAGCAGAACCGCTTCCACTTCGCGGCCGATATGCGTCGTCAGCCGCTTCAGCCGGCCGAAGATGCCCATGGGTTCGACATCCAGCTCCGGCCGCTCGCGCCGCCACTGAGCCAGGATTCTGTCGACGTGATCTGATTTCTCCTTGTCCATACAGCATCGATATCAGCAGGTATCTTGACGTCAAGATAAAACGCGCTATCCTGAATTTATCTTGAAGTAGAGATTCTTGAAATGAAGACAAATTCACGTTATGCCGCCGATGTGTTGATGACTGCGATTGCGCCCGCCATCTGGGGCAGCACCTATTTCGTCACGACATCATTCCTGCCGCAGGGCTACCCGCTGACATCAGCGATGCTACGGGCGCTGCCGGCAGGGCTGCTTCTGCTGCTGATTGTCCGGAAACTGCCGACGGGCATCTGGTGGGGCCGCGCCTTCATTCTCGGCGCACTGAACTTCTCGTTCTTTTGGGCGATGCTCTTCGTTTCGGCCTATCGCCTGCCGGGCGGCGTGGCCGCAACGGTCGGCGCCGTGCAGCCGCTGATCGTCATTGCCCTCTCGCGTCTCTTTCTCGGCAAGCCGATCTGCTTCATCGCCGTTATTGCCGGCCTGATCGGAATGGTAGGTGTGGCACTTCTGGTGCTGACACCGAAGGCGGCGCTTGATCCCGTTGGTGTTACCGCAGGTCTCGCCGGCGCGGTCTCCATGGCCTTCGGCACGGTGCTGAGCCGGCATTGGCAGCCGCCAGTTTCCAGCCTCACCTTTACGTCCTGGCAATTGACCGCAGGCGGCATTCTGCTCGCGCCCGTGGCCTCTTTCCTGGAACCAGCGCTTCCTGTGCCGACGACAGCCAATATCCTCGGCATTGCCTATCTTGGCCTCATCGGTGCTGCCTTCACCTATCTGCTGTGGTTCCGCGGCCTCTCGCGCATAGAGCCATCGGCCGCAGCGTCGCTCGGCTTCCTGAGCCCCGTTGTCGCCACCCTGCTCGGTTGGCTGGCTCTCGGCCAGAGCCTGACGCCGACGCAGCTTTCGGGCTTTGCCATGGTGCTGGTCAGCGTCTGGCTCAGCCAGCGCAGCCTGATGCCGAAGGCGGGCGCTGTTACGCCCACTCGCCCTGTCGCATCACCGGCACCCGCGAGCCATCAGGCTTGATGCCGTCAATATCGACCTTGTCGGAGCCGATCATCCAGTCGATATGGATCAGGCTGGAATTGCCACCCTGCGCCTTGATCTGCTCCTGGCTCAGCGAAGCGCCGTCGAGGAAGCATTTCGAATAGCACTGGCCGAGTGCGATATGGCAGGAGGCATTCTCGTCGAACAGCGTGTTGTAGAAGAGGATGCCGCTTGCCGAGATCGGCGAGGAATGCGGCACCAGCGCTACTTCACCCAGCCGGCGCGCGCCTTCATCCGTATCGAGTACCTTGTTCAACACTTCCTCGCCGCGCGAGGCTTTGGCCTCGATGATACGGCCGCCTTCGAAGCGAACCCGGATATTGTCGATCAGCGTGCCCTGATGTGAGAGCGGCTTGGTGCTGGACACATGGCCTTCCACGCGCAGCGCATGCGGCGTGGTGAAGACTTCTTCGGTCGGGATATTCGGATTGCAGGTAATGCCGTTCTTCGCCGTCGAGGCGCCGCCATGCCATTCATGGCCGTCTGCGAGGCCGACGGTCAGATCCGTGCCCGGCCCGGTGAAATGCAGCGAGGCGAAACGTTCGCCGTTCAGCCAGGACGAGCGCTTGCGCAGATTGGCATTGTGCTCGGACCAGGCGGCAATCGGATCAGGCACATCGACACGCGACGCCGCAAAGATCGCCCTGGCGAGTTTGGCAACCGCGATCGCTTCCGGATCGTCGGGGAAGACGACCTTCGCCCAGGAAGGGTTGGGGTAGGAGACGATGTTCCAGTTGATGTCGAAGTTGGAGATCTTCTCCAGTGCTGGCTTGTAGGCCGTGGAATTGGCACGATTGGCGCGGCCGACCTTGCGGGGATCCTGCTCCGAGAGCAACATCGGATTGTCGCCGGCGATAGCCAGGCGCGCTGCACCCTTTTCGTAGGCTTTCGCCATGCCGTCATAAAGCCAGCCGGAAGCCCGGTCGAAGCTTTCGTCGCTGCCATACTGGTAGCGGGCAAGCGTCGTCTCCTCGTCGGAATAGAAGGTCGAAACCAGGCCTGCGCCCGAGAGATAGGCGTGTTTGGTGATCAGTCGCACCAGCGGCAGCGCCACGACGGGTGCGGTAATGACGAGATCCTGCCCTTGCTGAAGCTGCAGGCCCACTTTGATGGCGACTTCCGCAAGTTTCTCGAGTTTGCCGGGATCGACGGAGCTGTGGCTCTGGGGCATGAACGTCATGGGTCAACCTGCCTTCTGATATCTGCGACGGGAGGTGAAAGACTTAGACCCCTTTACGGCGAAAATGAAGCCGCCGCATCCGATTTGAAGGCGGCCGGAAGCATGTCCGGCCGCTTGCGCTTGCGCCTCAAGCGGCGGCGGGCAGCCTGAGCAGGATCGAGTTATGCTTCTCGAGGAATTCCATCAGGCGCTGCGGATAGTCTTCGCCAACGGCGCGCCGGACGCTTGCCCGCTCGGACAGCGCCTTGCGCCAGCGCTTGACCCGCTCGAGCCCTTCGAAGATGGGGCTGTCGCCGAGCGTATCGAACAGATCGAAGTACCGAAAGATCGGCCCAAAGACCGCGTCGACGAGGCTGAAGCTGGCCCCGGCGAAATAGGGGCCGTCCGCCAGGACATCTTCGATCGTCGCGAATTTGGCGACAATCGCCTTTTGCTTGGCCTCCAGCGGCGCTGTATCCTGGGCAGTCTCATAGCCCCAGAGATCGGAAAGCACGGAGGAACCGAATTCCATCCATCCGCGATGGCGGGCGCGGGTCAGCGCGTCGGTGGGATGGAGGGCCGCACCGGCCTGCGTTTCCTCCAGGTATTCGCAGATGACGCTGCTTTCGAATAACACCTCTTCTCGGCCATCGTCCTCTTGTATCCGGAGCAGCGGCACCTTGCCGAGGGGTGAGATTTTCAGGAACCAATCCGGCTTGTCGGCAAGATCGATGTTGATCCGCTCGAATGGCACGCCCTTTTCGAGGAGCGCGATCGCAGCGCGTTGCACGTAGGGGCAGAGATGATGGCTGATGAGGGTAAGCTTGCTCATGAAAGTCTCCGGGGGTTTGCAAGGGATCGTTGGCTTCATATGTATGCAAATGCATCTAATATCGCTTGTGTCGAGTTTCAAGATAAATGTATTTGCATTTATGTCTGAGAATATGCCAAAGCCGCATGAAGCCGTCGTCTCTGCCTGGACGCGCCTCATGCGCGCCCGCGAGCGGCTGCTGGGCTTGATCGAAGCCGATTTGAAGACTGCCGGCATGCCACCGCTTGCCTGGTATGACGTGCTCTGGGAATTGGCGCGCTCGCAATCAGGCAGGCTGCGTCCCTATGAGCTCGAGGAGCGGACACTGCTGGCGCAGTACAATCTTTCCCGTTTGATCGATCGGCTGGAAAAAGAGGGCCTGGTCGGTCGCGAGGTCTTCGCACAGGATGGTCGCGGCCGCTGGGTGGTGATCACCGATGCCGGCCGGCAGCTTCGGGAGCGCATGTGGACCGTCTACGGCAAAGCGATCGAAACTCATATCGGCTGCAAGCTTGCCGAAGGCGAGGCGAAGACGATTGCCGGCCTGCTGGACCGCTTCCTCTGATCAGGCGATGAGCGGCGCGGCTGCGGCCTTCAGTGCCTTCAACGCTTCCTTCGGATCGAGCCGCACCTGCAGCCCGCGCTGCCCGCCATTGATATAGACGAGCGGTTCGGCAAGGGCGGCTTCCTCGATCGCCGTCGGCACGATCTTTTTCTGCCCGAACGGGCTAATGCCGCCGACATGGTACCCCGTCAGCCGCTCGGCGTCGGCCGGCTTCATCATATTGGCCGATTTGCCATGAAAGGCGCTCGCGAGCTTCTTCATGCTGACCTCGCGGTCAGAGGGCACGACCACACAGACCGGCTTTCCGTCCACCTCAGCCATCAGGGTCTTCAACACGCGATGCGGCTCCTCGCCCAGCGCTTCGGCCGCCTGCAGCCCGACGCGCTCGGCGTTTGGATCATAGTCATAGGTATGAACCGTAAAGGTGACGCCGGCCTGCGTGAGAACCTGGGTGGCGCGGGTGGTCTTGGACATGGCTCAGCCCTCGAATGTCCGCGCGTAAATCTCCGGCTTGAAGCCGATCAGCAGTCTGCCGCCGCTTTCCAGGACCGGCCGCTTGATCATCGATGGTTGGTCGAGCATCAGGGCGATCGCCTTTTCGCGGTCGAGATTTTCGCGCGCGGCGTCAGGCAGGTTGCGGAAGGTCGTGCCGGCGCGGTTCAGCACCGTCTCCCAGCCTGCCTCGTCGATCCAGCGTTCCAGGTGCGCCCGGTCGATGCCGACGGCCTTGTAATCGTGAAAGTCGTAGGCAACGCCGTGTTCGTCCAGCCAGCTACGGGCCTTCTTCATCGTGTCGCAGTTCTTGATACCGTAGATGGTGATGGCCATGCCGGTTCGATCTCCCTGTTTCCCAGGGGAGATATCACGCTGGATGAAAGCTGCAAACGCCGTCTGGCCTTTATCCCTCGAGCTCTTCGATGAGTGCTGGCAGGTCGGCCACGGTCTCGATGACGTAGTCGGCGCCGGCAGCAATCAGCTTCTCGCCGATCCGCTTGTGCAACTCGGCTCGCGCCTCCGGCGAAAGTGCATCCACCTCTTCAGGCGTCAGACCCGCCTCGTTGCCGGAGAGCGTCACGCCAACGGTAACGCAGCCTGCGGCGGCACCCTCGGCAATGCCGGGTTCGGTATCATCGACCTTCAGGACTGCAGAGGCCGGATAGACCATCAGGTCGAGGAAGCATTTGTAGATGCCGATCGGCGTCGGCCGGCCAAGCGGCAGATCATCGGCACAGATCAGATTGTCGGGCGCATAACCCTGTTCGGCGGCAAGCGGCAGCACGCGCTCCATGATCGAGCGCGTATAGCCTGTGGTGGAGCCGATCTTCATCTGCCGCTCGCGCAGATATTCGATCGTCTTGATCGCGCCGGGCACCAGCGCGCAATAATCGGTCACGACAGCTTCGTTCAGCGGCACGAAGAGTTCGTAGACGCGGTCGATGGCCGTCTCGTCCGGAAGTGTGCCTTGTGCCGCCTGCCAGCGGGCGGCGATATGCGGTTCGGCCAGCATCGCTGCGATATGTGCGCGCTTCGGAAGCCCCATCGGCTTGCGCGCGTCGGCGATCGTCACCTCCACGCCGAATTTGCCGAAGGTTTCCACGAAGGCGCCCATCGGTGCGAAGGATCCAAAATCGACGACCGTGCCGGCCCAGTCGAAGACCACTGCCTTGAATTGCGTCATGCTGCGCTCCCGTAGAGATCCTCGATGGTTTCCTCGCCGATGCCAAAGGCGGTCGAAGCACCGCAGCCTGCAGTTACCACGACAATGCGCAGCGCATCAGAAGGCTTGTCGGTGAACCGCCAGCGGTCTGGAGCGGAGGCATAGGTGCCGATCCAGCGCTCGGTAATGAAGCGGCCCGGCAGGTTGAGCACGGCATCCATTTCGTCGAGGGTCAGCCGGTCGACCCGCTCCAGTCCAAAGGGATCGGGCGTTTCGGAGTAGTGGTGGCTGTCGCCGACGATCAGCGATCCGTCTTCCGACTGCGTCACGATCAGGTGGATGCCGTTTTCCCGCTCCGGCTTGAATTCGCGGTCAAGCCGCGCCTTCAGGGCAGTCGCCTCAGGCAATTCGGCATAACCGAGATAACGTCCGAGCCCGAGATCAGACATGACGGCAGTCCCGAGCGAAACCCGCTGGGCCGGCACGACACGCATCATCTGCAGCTTGCAGCGTGTGACGTTATAGGCTGCAATGCGATCCGCAAACAGGCTCTTGAAATCGTCGCCGGAGCAAACAACCACGGTCTCCGCCTCGATCAGACCGGTTGACGTCTCTAGCCGCGGCGGTTCGACGGCATTCACTGCTGTGGAGCGGCGGAACTCGATGCCATATTTGACTTCGAGATAGCGGGCGAGCAGCGGAATGGCCGTGCGGGATTCGACCCGCAGTTCGTGGGGGCTGTAGAGTGTGAAGCGCCCCGCTTCCGGTCGCAGTGCCGGCACAAGCCGCCGCGCCTCCTCGATCGTCAGTCTTTCGCAGCCATCGCCCATCTCTGTGCGCAGGAAGGCGTCGATCACGGCTTCGGATTCGTCGAGCCTTGCGGCAAGGAGCAGCCCGCGCTGCAGGACGTCGATGCCGGCGTCGTCAACGATCTCGGCCCAGATATCGCGGGCCTGGCGTGCCTTATTCCAGCAATCGCCGGCCTGTTGGCCGGTCACCGTCACAAAGCCGAAATTGCGCACCGAGGCACCATTTGCCTGTGCATCGCGGTCGATAACGACGACCCGTTTGCCGCGCTTTGCCGCCGCCAGCGCATGCGCCAGCCCGACAATTCCCGCGCCGACGATCGCAATGTCGTAATGCGGCATGAAAGCTCCTTCGCAACATGTCTGCAACGGCTTGGCGGATTTTCTTGAAGCCTGTGTGACAGTTGCGCGGAGCCTTACATCCGCGTGTGGAAAAGAACGCCGGTTCAGTCTTCCAGCGTGCCGGCCTTTCGCGTTGCCTTGCTCGGCTTGTCGGCGGCAATCTTCATCAGGTCGCCGCGCCGGCGCACCAGCCGGTCGGAAGTGCGGGTCAGCAGCAGTCCGTCCTGCGGCGCCCGGATGTCGATATCGCCCTCGGCAAAACCGGGCCGGGTGACGATAGTCGCCAGAAGCTCTCCTTCCGAAACACGCTCGCCGATATTGCGGTGGAAGAGCACGGTACCGCCCTGCGGCGCACGCAGGATCTCGACATTGTCGAGCGGTACGGCTGGTCCGGAGAAGGTCTTGTCTCCGGCTGTCCCGCCGTTGACGACACCGCGCCCGATCAGGAATTGCAGCAGGCCTTCGGCGTCTTTCACGGCCATATCGGGATAGACGTCACGGCGGCCGCGCAGTTCCACGGTCACGGAAAGCTTGCCCGGAAGCTTGGCCTTGCGCTCGCCGGGCACCTCATATTTCCAGGCAAAACCGACTGCTTCTTCGAAGGCGGAGCTTTCGCCATCGGAAAGCAGCACCGCCTCCATGTCGAGCGCGTTGGCGAGGTCCGCTGCCTCCGGCCAGAAGGCCTCGTCTATATAGGCATATTGCAGCGATTCATCATCGCAATGCAGATCGAGCACCAGATCGGCTCCGAGCGCCATATGAATCAGCCCTCGCTTCAATCGATCCGTAGCCGGATAACCATCAAGACCATCAATCAACTCCTCCCGGTCGCGAACCGAGATCAGCGGGAAGTCCCGATTGAAATTGGTCCGCGATCCCAGATCGAACCGGCCCTGCAGCTCGCCGAAATGCGATTGCGCCGCCCCGATCGGATTTGCCTGCGGCACGAGCGTGATATCGCCGGCGATCCGTCCTTCGCTTTCCGCTTGCCTGAGTTGAAGGCAGAGAAAATGCGCCAGCGCCGTTCCCGGCAGTTCATTGGAATGCAATGCGGCCTGGATATAGACCTTGGGCGCCGCCGGATCGCTTCCCTTGAAACGCATGACCGGCAACCGCCATTCGATGCCGGGCGTATCGCCGGGGATGATGATCTCTGAAACGTCCACTGTCTTGCTCCGCATGTGCATATTGAGTGGGGAGTTTTATGCGAATCCCCACCCGCGGTGCAAGCGCAGCTCAGCCGAGCAGAGGCCATCGGTTGACGACGCGATGCTCACTCTTCCCGTAGATGCTGTGGATTAGCAAGAACTCCTGGACGGTCCACCGCACGGGCTGGCCAAGTTTTTCAGGCAGAACGGTCTTGCGATCGTAAAGGAGGGTCATATGCGGCGTCAGATGTCCACCGGCGTTATAAGGGAGTCCAGCCTCGTAGAGACCTTCCTGGATTTGGTTGCGAAGATCTAGCAGCGTTTCGTTTTCTCGCCTGCCGCAGATGACGAAGGCTTGTGGTTGGCCAGGATGCTTGAAGCTCATGACCTCGTCGAGCACAATTTCAAACGGCTGCGCACGCACTGTCGCGGCGATCTGTTCAGCGCCAAACACGATATCATCCGGTAGCCGACGATAGGCGCCGATGCCGTTCAGCGTGACATGAAGCACCGCGTTGGGCCGTGAAGGCCCCGTCAGAGAATGTCTATTGCGATAGACCTGCGCGATGTCCAGCGCCTCGGATGCTGCCTCGATGGTTGGGCGAAGTGCAAAGAAGATCCTGTGGTGGAATCCGCCGACGAGATGGGATTTCTTGTGCGGATCTGCGTTATTCGGATCGAGTGGAAAATGAGGCATTTGAACTACGGACTACATCGCCCGCCTCCTTGTTACTCAAGGAGGAGCCTATCAGAGTTGTCTCAACAGTCAAGAACATAACAAGAACAAATGGCTTCTTAGTCGAATTCAAACAGAAACGGCTGCCCGAAGGCAGCCGTTTGCCGATATCAGAATAAGCGCAGAACGCGTTCTTTACGCGGCGTTCTTCATGGCCTCTGCCGCCTTCTTGGAAGACTTGGCGCGGGCTGCCTTCGGGGGCGCAAGGCGAAGAACATCGTCTGCCAGCAAGCGGGCATTGTCCTGCGCCTTGTCGAGATTGCTGACACGGGCGGGGTCCATCGTATAGAGGCTGCCGCCGGAAACGAACATGTCGCGATAGGCGGCGCGCTCGATCAGCGCCGTATCGATGACATTGACCTGCTGCTTGGCGAGCAGACCCTTGACGGCGAGTAGTGCCCGAGTGGTGATGATCGAACTGATGCGCGTCAGCACGACCGAATGCGGGATGCGGATATCATGCTGGGCAGCAAGCTGCTTCATGATTTCAAGCACCTGCGCGCCGCCGACAGCATCCATGGCGCAGCCCTGCACCGGAACCATCACATGATCGGAAAAGCCGATGGCCTTCGCCATCAGCGGGCTCAGACCGGCCGGCAAGTCGATGATGATATAACCGCCGCGCTTCTTGAGGTCCTTGATCTGTTGTTCGATCGTATCTTCGCTGACACCGGAGATGAGGGCGAATTCGGCTGCATCACCCGTCAGACGGTGCCAGCGGCTGGCCCACTGCTGGGGATCGGCATCCAGAACGGAAACGCGATGGCCACGGCGAGCCAGTTCTGTGGCAAGAACGAGAGCGACCGTCGTCTTGCCGGCCCCTCCTTTCGTATTCGCAAATGTAATGATTGGCATCGATTACCTCGGGTTGATGAGTTGGCGGCAGTCATCCCTGGGAGAGACGCGTCTCGGGCTTTAAGGAACAGCGGCTTTCACAGTGATGAGATGAAAAGGTCAAACAGCAACCTTGCGTGGCGCTGTTTAGCCATGCTGTCCGAGGTTGATTTTCTGGGTACAAGAAGTCGGCAGTGGCCAAATTGGCCGATGTACTGAATAATCACCGTCAGCGATGGTGAAGTCCGTCGTCCGTCAGTAGTGTGGCCCTCGCGCCGGTTGCAATGCGGCGCGACATTCGCGGATTGAACGACGCCGCTTCAAGCGATCGCAGCTCGGCTTCCGAACGGATTACGGCAAGCGTCGCCGGCGACCTGCCGGGCGTCAGTCGCGCGATATGGACAGCCCCGCGAGAAGCGGAGCGTATGCGGCGAGCCTGCGGGATACGAACTCCGTGAAGAGCTGCACGCGCTTCGTCTTGCGTGTCTCCCCCTGTGTGAGAAGCCAGAGCGTTCCATGCATGTGCAGGTTGGTGCCCGGCACCCTCACCAGTAGGGGGTCGGCATCTCCTACGAAGCACGGCAGCGTCGTCATCCCGAGCCCTTGCCGTACTGCAACGATCTGCGCCTCGCCGTCCGTGGTCCTGAACGGAACCCCCGTGGTACGAACCTCACCCTCGCTGGCCCAATCCGGGATGCCATGATTGCTTATGACGATCCACCGGATGGGATCAGGCGCACCCGCACGCCACGCGGCAAGTCGATCGCGAGACATGTAGACGCCGCTGAACAGCTCCGGTCCCTTCAGACCGTGAAGATTGAGCGGCAGGGTTTTGCGGTCGTAAACGACACGGATCGCGACATCGGCCTCTCGGTTGGTCAGATTTGCCAGCTCGCCGGACGACACGATCTCCATCTCGATGTCCGGATGCAGAAGCGCGAAATCGGCGAGGTCCGGCATGAGCAGATGTGTCGCAAGGGTCGGAGCCAACGTCACCCGCAGAAGCCCGCGCACGCTCTGGTCGCGACCGGAGACGCGCGTTTCCAGCTGGTGCGACGACGCTTCCATCTGGTTCGCGAGCTCGAGGACCTCCTCGCCCGCAGCCGTCAGGCGGTAGCCCGAAGGCAGCTTTTCGAACATCTGCGCCCCGAGGCGTTCCTCGAGCTGTGCGATGCGTCGCAGCACGGTCGAGTGGTACACCCCGAGGCCTTCGGCGGCAGCCCGCACTGAGCCTCCGCGCGCCACGGCAAGAAAGTAGCGAATGTCATCCCAGTCGATCATGGTGCAATCCAGCACCGCCTGGGTGCGCCTTCCAAAGCCCGTATCCAACGCATCGTACAGCAGTACGGGCAGCCATCATAGCTTATGTCGACGAGTACAGCCCAATTCCGAACGGCAGACACCGATCGCCGCAGCTGGCGTCAGTGGTCCAGCCGGATCGATTTTGCACCACCGATGTGCGCGCTTCCGCACTCAACGCCTGACTCCGGCGGACCTATGTTGAGGTCCTCGGGGGCGTCCCCGAACGACTAAAGGCGGAGCCTGTAAGGAGAAATCATGGGAAAGCTAGACGGTAAAGTTGCAGTCATCACGGGTGGATCGAGCGGTATGGCGCTGGCGAGCGCCAAGCGGTTCGCTGAGGAAGGCGCATATGTTTTCATCACGGGCCGGAGACAGGAGGCGCTGGACGAGGCCGTCAAGCTGATTGGCCGGAACGTGACCGGCATACGCGGCGACGCGTCCAATCTCGACGACCTCGACCGCCTGTTCGATACAGTCAAGCGGGAAAAGGGCAGGATCGACGTCCTGTATGCTAGCGCCGGCACGGGCGAAGCCGTCCCACTGGGCGAGATTACCGAGCAGCATTTCGATGCGACCTTCGGCCTGAATACGCGCGGCACGCTGTTCACGGTGCAAAAGGCGTTGCCGCTGTTCAACGATGGCGGATCGATCTTCATGACCGGATCAGTTGCTTCGGTGAAAGGTTTTCCTGGTTACAGCGTGTATGCGGCGAGCAAGGCGGCGTTGCACGCATTCGCACGCGGGTGGCTCAACGAGCTGAAGGGTAGGAATATCCGGGTGAACGTGCTGCATCCGGGGCCGATCGCCACACCGATGCAGGACCAAGTCCTCACCGAGGAGGCGAAGCAGATGTTCGAATCGCTGATCCCGCGGGGAAAAATGGGTCGTCCTGAGGAAATTGCGGCGGTCGCGCTGTTTCTTGCTTCAGACGATTCGAGCTTCGTGAATGGGTTGGAGTTATCTGTCGACGGCGGCTTCTCGGCCATCTGAATTCGCGCCGGATCGCCGGAAGTGGCTGATCCACAGGAACTGGCGTGTCCATGGTGGAACGACTTCCGCGCTGAACGGTCGGCCCGGCCGCGCGGAAGTCGTTCACGACGGAACCTCTACGCAAAGGTCGCCACACAGCGGAACGGATAACCCAGCGCCGTTGAAGGCCGGGGAACCAATACCAACACGGATCGGAAAAGCATTATGAGCTACGCAATTGTAGGATTCGGCAAGATAGGCCAGGCCCTCGCCCGGGCCTTCGCCCGTAAAAACATCGAGGTGGCCGTCACGAGCCGCCGGCCATCCGAGGCGTTGGCGCCGCAGGCTCGAGCGATTGGACCCACGGTCGTCGCCAAGTTGCTTCGGGATGCACTCGAGGCCGACACGATCATCTTGGCGGTCCCGTTCGGGGAACATCGCGAGGTTGCCAAGGCCCTGCCGAGCTGGAAAGGCAAGACAGTTATCGACGCGACGAACGCGTTCCCAGTCCCTGAAGAGCTGGACGGCCTCCCGTCCTCCGCCTTCGTAGCGAAGTCGTTCACCGGCGCCAAGCTCGTCAAAGGGTTCAATCACCTGATTGCGGCCACCCTGGCTGCCGATCCGATCGTCGAGGGCGGCCACCGGGTGGTCTTTCTGTCGAGCGACGACGAGGACGCAATCGCTCCCGTGGCGACCCTGGCCAAACAACTCGGGTTCGCACCCATCACGCTGGGAAAGCTCAACGAGGGTGGCGCGCTGGTGCACGCACGCGGCCGCACTTGGGGCCAGCTCATCTTCCAGGATTTGTTCAAGAAGGAGCAGTAATCGATCTACGACCGTGTGATCGACGCCGAGAACTGGTCGTGCGCGCTTACTTCTTCGAGCAGCGCGCGACCGAATATTTGAAGGCCACAAACTCGCGAAGGTTGGGGCGGGCCTAACGGCGTATGAGCGCCGCTCGAAGAGCTGGGAGACGCCTGACAGAGCTGCAGGTCGCCTAGAATCTATCGACTGCTATCGATGGTCCAGGATTCGCTCGAGTGTCCTCTGCTATCCGATACTAATCCACGGTACTTCCCGTCACTCCCACCCGATTGTTCTAAATCAAGGTAAGTCATTGATATATCTATGTTTTTTTATTCGTTGTCGCGCAAGAAGCCGACCCGTGGGCCGGCAAAAGGTTACGGTCTTGATTTCAAACGGAAAAATAGCACGAAATTTTTGTGCGGTTTCGGCATCTATCGAAGTCGATCGCCTTTCCGGACCCACTTTGGGCAACTCAGGTGGTTTCACAGCGAACGAAGAAAGTACCGTCACCCCTTTGCGGAACGGCCTGTGCCTAGGCATCGTTTTGCTCGACTGCCCCTTCGAGACGGCTGACCGGCCAAAGACGCCCCATCCACCGAGCGGGCGTCTCCGCTGCTAATACATGTCAGCTTGCCGGATTGCGCGCGGTGACGATCCACGCCGCACCGTCGATCATCACCGACCGCTCGCCGGGGAGGTCCGCGAAGGCGGCACGAACCGCGGCCGAGGCGCGGGCGCGGATGTCGTCGGGCTGATCAGCGAGCGCGCGCGACAGCGGGCCGACCTCGACCGCCATCTGCACCGCGTCGTCGATCGCCGCGTCCCGCGTCGCCCCCTCGCCGAACGGGACGGAAGCATCGAAGGGCGCGATAACGATATCGGTGAAGCCGGCCGCCGTCAGGATGCGCGCCACCCGCCCCCGGTCGCTGAACGAGAACGGGCCGGGCGCTTCGGGATCGGGCGGCGCGGTCGGCGGGACGATGCCCTTGATTGCGCCCATCGGCAGGCGCATCCAATCGTTCTCGGCCACGCCGCGCCAGCAGACGAAAGCGACCCGCCCACCCGGCTGAAGCGCGCGGCGCATATGCGCGAACGCCCCTATCGGATCGTCGAAGAACATCACCCCGAAACGCGAGAACAGAATGTCGAACGCGCCCTCGGGCAGCTCGGCGCTGCTGGCGTCGGCCACTCGGAACAGGGCCGTCGTATCCAGTGGCGCAAGCGCGCGCGCCCGGCCGATCAGCGGTTCGGATATATCCACGCCCAGCACTTGGCCCCCTGGGCCGACGGGGGCGGCCAGTGCCAGACTGGACGCCCCCGCGCCGCAGCCGACGTCCAGCACGCGTTCGTCCGCGGCGGGCGCGGCGGCTTCGATTGCGGCCTGGCCGAACACCGCCATCATGGCGTCGAGCCGGGCCTGGTGGGCGACCCAGCGCTCCCCGCTTTGGTCATTCCAGTCGGCGACGTGATCGCCAGTTTGCTCTGCCATGATACATCCTTATTGTTTTGTGCCTAGCTAAGCGTCCACGACTCTTTTCATTGTGGCCCTTTGCATTGCTCGCGGCGTCAGACGATTTGAAAAAGCTATCATCTTGTTCGACAGGCCTGCGATCACCATGGCCTTTCCTTGCAACAACGCCCGAATACCGCTCGCGGCGACCGGACGAGGCTTCATGGTGAGGAGGCGCAGCAAGGCCGATGTGGTTGCGCCGGCCGCCTCATCGAAGCCCGTCGCGGTGTGCCCTGGGCAAAGAGTGGTAACAACCACACCATACGGGCGGAGTTCGTTGTGCAGGGCCTCGCCAAGGGCGAGTACATATGCCTTGGTCGCCGCATAGGCCGCGTAGCTGGGAACGGCTTGGAAGGCCATGAGGCTGGCGACGAGAAGTATATGTCCAGATCGCCGCTTGGCCATATCGTGGCCGAAGAGATAGGTCAGCTCCGTGAGCGTCGTGATGTTGAGCTGGATCATGTTCGCAGTGCGCTCGATCGGCGTGTCCAGTAAAGCGCCGTGCAAGCCGTATCCGGCGTTGTTCAGTAAGATGTCGACCGTCACCGACTTCGCATCGAGATTACTTTTCAAGCGGCCGGCCGCGCCAGGTGAGGCAAGATCGCTCACCTCGACCAGCACATCCACCCCGTATTTGCGGCGGAGATCAGAGGCAAGCCTCTCCATCGACTCCTGCCGTCGAGCCGACAACACGAGATTGACTTTCTGCGCGGCCAGTATTTCTGCAAATTCAAGGCCGAGTCCACTCGACGCCCCGGTGATCAGAGCCCATTTTCCGGCGAAGCTGTTCGTTGTTTTTTTCGACATTGTTCTCTTCCTCAACTCTTTGATCAGCGAATTGGGCTCGGCAACATTTTCAATCGGAACACCCGCCTATCCCTTCAAGCGGCGGCGACTTCGCGAACCTGTTCGGCCGCAGCATCCAGAAGGGCCTGTGCCAGGCCGACCCGCGTAGCGGGTGTAATGTCGTGAGCATCGGCGAAGAGCGTCAGCGTGTCGGCCCAAAAGTCGCCATTTCCCAAGTCAGGCCGTGCAAAAGCCGGGGACGGCGACCTTCTGGAACAGGTGCGGGGTGGCTACGACGGATGGCGGATAGGCCGAAACCTTCGCGACGAATTCGGGACGTGCAAAGGCATCGCGGAGCGTCTCAGTGGATTCCCAAACCACATAGTTCAGGAAGATCGGGCTATCGCCGATCGCTCGGTGCAGTTGGGTGGAGATGAAGCCCGGCTGCTTCTTCAGGGTTTCGCCAGCCGCCATAAAGGCGTCCAAGAAGCCCGCTTCGTCGCCGGAACCGACCGTGAATATGTTGATGAGCACGATTGGTGCGGCCGAGATGCCAAGTTGGCGCTCAAGCGGGAACTTATCGTCTAGCGGCTTGAATTTCTTTAGGACTTCCATGGTAGTACTCCCGTCTATTTTGAGATCGAAACTGGCGTAATCGATGCTGCTTGCTGTCAAGCCAGCATCGACTGTTGGGCGGATATGCCCGCAGTCGCGCCTTGCCATATTGCCGTGGTGACGGAGGGCATACCGGGATTGGCGAGGTCGCCGGCGGCGTAGATGCCGGGCATACTGGTTTCGCGGCGCTCGTCGACTTTGAGGGCGATGCCTGTTGGCGTATTAACCGTCGCGAGGCCCAATGATTCATGCAGGCTTGCGGACGGCTTGGTGCGCGGATGCGCGAACAGGATATCGACCGCAACATCGGGAGCAGCATCGAGCTTGACGGTGGCATTATGGTCGCCGTGACGAGCGATCCCGGTGATCCGGCCATCGGCGACCGGTACGTGGCGGCCCGCCAGATCAGCCCGGATATCGGGTGCAATGTCGTGACCATCGGCGAAGACCGTCAACCTGTCGGTCCAATCGTGGAACAGTCTGACCTGATTCATTGACTGCGGGCCGGACCAAACGAGGCCCCAATGCTGGCCAGCGACTTCAAAGCCATCGCAATAGGGGCAGGGCACGATGGATGTGCCCCAGCTTTCGGCAAAGCCCGGAACATCAGGCATCTGGTCGACAACGCCATAGCTCAGGATCAGGCGGCGCGCGCCAAAGGTTTCGCCATCGCCGGTGAGGACGGAGAAGTTGTCGATGGCGCCGGAGATGCTGTCGGCTCGGGCATTGATCAACCTGATCGTGGGATAACGCGCCAGTTGCTGACGGGCCTCGGTCAGGATGTCTAGCGGTGGTTTGTGATCGTGGCCGAGCACACCATGCGAGTGGCCGGCGAAGCGATTGCGCCGCAGGTCAGTATCCAGAACGGTGACCTTGCGGCGGGCACGGCCGAGCTGCAGGGCGGCGGCGAGGCCGGCAAAGCTACCGCCGACAATAATCACGTCATTCATGGTGATGGGCTCCGTGTTGCGGATAGAGGGGGTTAAGCTGGGTTGGGCCGTAGCTTGGGGGTGCGGAAGGCAATGGCGGAAAGCGCGGCCAGCTTCAGCAGCGCTCGTCGTTGCATGGCACCCCCGTTCTTTTGAATTCATTCTTTGGCTTGCATATTTCCGATACTGAATGGTATCGTAACGCAGGAATTACGATACTGTCAAGGATCACAACTGTCGTGAGCGAAACTAGCCAGACCCGACCCGGCCGGCCCGCCAACGCGGCGCTTGGCCAAACGATCATCGACGCCGCGGGCGAACTCTTTGCGGAATTAGGTTTTCAAGCGACGACATTGGACAAGGTTGCCCAGCGAGCAAAGATATCCAAGCTCAGCATCTATCGACACTTCGAGAACAAGGAGGCGCTGTTTGGCGCAGCGTTTGCGGCCCGCTGCCATCAGTTGATACCACAGGCCCTTTTTGAAGGCGTCGAGGGTTCGGCCGAAGATCAGCTCATGGCGGTGGGATCATCGCTGCTTCGCACGCTATTGCGCCCGGACGTCCGCAATGTCGAAGCCATGGTCATGGCCGACAAGACGGATCAAAAGTCGTTGAGCAAGCTCCATTACGAAGCCGGCTCCGCCCACATCATCGCCCAAATCGAGGCCCTGTTGCGTCGTTTGCACGCGAAGGCGGTTCTGAACGTGCCCGATCCTCTCCGGTCCGCCCGCTTGTTTGCCGCGCTTTTCAAAGGATCCGATCTCCTGATTATCGCACGCTTCGATGAGGCGAGAGCAGCGGACGACAATGAAATCGAATCCTATTGCCGGTCGGCCGTCGCCATGTTCACCGCCGCGCACGGCGGCAACGACCATGCGGGCGGATAATGTCGCACTGTGGCCTCGCAGCTCGCAGAGGGTAAAAGGTCCGCTTGCGACGTGACAATCAGTGGACTGCCGGACTCTCGATCGCCTGCCTGAGCTGGCGTACGTCGCGCACCGGTGGTGCGCCAAACTGCCGAAGATATTCTCGACTGAATTGCGAGGCGCTTTCATAACCTACTGCGAAGGCTACATCTGAAGCGGTTCGCTCACCGGAGAGCATCAGTTGTCGCGCCTCCTGCAAGCGGATTTGCTTCTGATACTGGATCGGGCTGAGCCCGGTCAGCGCCACGAAGTGGCGATGCAGGCTGGCGCGGCTCATGCCGCTTGCTTCGCACAAAGCCTCGATCCGCAACCGGCTGTTGTGGTTGTCGCGGATCCATTCGACCGCACGCCGGATCCGGCCAAGCGCTCCCTCGGGCCGGGCGATATGGCGCAATAGGCGCCCCTGCGGTCCCTGCAAGAGACGATAGAGCAACTCGCGTTCAGCCATTGGGGCCAGGACTGGCATGTCGCTCGGCGTGTCGAGCAGCGCAAGAAGGCGCAGCAACGTGTCGCGAAGCGGGGGCGTCATTGGGTTGATCGCGATACCGCTGCCCGGCGCATCGGCGTCGCGTATCGGCGGCATGGTGGACGCAATCTGCGCAAGCAGTGCCGGATCGAGGACAAGTGAGACTGCGACATACGGCCGGCCGTGACCTGCATCATGGATTTGGCCGCTCAGCGGCAAGTCCAGAGCGCTGACGAGATATTGCTCAGCATCGTAGCGGATCAGATTGTCGTGAATCGCCACGTCCTTCGAGCCTTGCAGGATGAAGCAGATCATCGAGCGGTAGAGGCAGGGCGACGTGCCGGAGGTCGTTTGACCGACGCCGATCTCGAGGCGGGGGATCGGCGTCACGGTCATCCCAGATCGCGCATGACGCAGGGCGAGGTCGAGATGTGGCTGAAGATGGTCGGTCATGTCCCCTATATTGCATCGTTTGTCCTCCAAGGCAAAGCTCCTGAGACAATTAGGCAATAAGTTGAGAGTATCGGGCGAGCGTACGACGCATGCGGGAACTATCTGGCTGGTATCGGACCGGCACCGCAGCGGCGGCGCCTCCGGCTGGATCATCTCGACGAAGGGCCGCCCATGACCGACACTAGCCTCACCCTCATCAGCCACCAGCTCTGCCCGTTCGTCCAGCGCGCCGCGATCACCCTTCTGGAAAAAGGGGTCCCGTTCGAACGGATCAACGTCGATCTGTCTGACAGGCCTGACTGGTTCCTGGCGCTGTCGCCGACCGGCAAGGTGCCGGTGCTCAATGTGCGCCAGCCCGACGGAGAGGATGCGGTCCTCTTCGAGAGCATGGTGATCTGCGAATATCTGAACGAAACGCAGGACGGTGCCTCGATGTACCCGCAGGATCCGCTCGCCCGCGCCCGGCACCGCGCATGGATCGAGTTCGCGACCCAGACCCTGACCGACGGCTGGCAGTTCCTCCACGCCGTCGACGCTCCGACCGCCGACGCCCGGCGCACCGCGTTCCGCGACAAGCTGCACAAGCTGGAGGCGGAGCTGGGCGCAGGGCCGTATTTCGCCGGTACCGATTTCGGCATGGTCGACGCGGTCTATGCCCCGCTCTTCCGCTATTTCGGGATCATCAATCCGGCGGTGTCGCAGGCGGTCTTCGAGGGCCTGCCACGCGTCTCAGCGTGGCGCGCAGCGCTGGCGGCGCGGCCGAGCGTCCAGAACGCCGTGGTGCCCGATTATGCCGACCGCTTCCGCAACCACCTGCGCCAGAACGGGGCACTTGCCGCTGCCTGACGCCAAGCGCGGGACCGTGCCCGGTAATTATTCTCCAACACAGGACAAAACGCACTGTGCGAGCAGCCACGGCTGGAACGGCGGGAGCATTCAGACCGCCCATGCGTCCCTCCGGAGCGCGCGGCCGGTCAACTGCCCGGAGGCCACCGACTTCATCGAGGTGACCCTGCGCGGCTCGATGATCCAGGCGTCCGAAGGGTCGCTGGCGATGCCGGCATTCGGCGCGTCCCTAACCGATACCGAGGTGGCGCGATCACCAACTACGTGCTCGTGCACATCGGCAACAAGCGGCCCGAGCGTCACGCCGGCCAAGATCGCGAAAGCGCACACGCCAGTCAGTGACATCACCGTCCGTGTCGCTGTCACTTCTCTGAAGCTGCATTGATGGCCTCACTTTGGCGCCCGCCGTTGACCCCGACATCAATAAACAAATCGACATGACGTAGCGTGGACCAACGCGCGTCTTGGCCATTCACGAACAGCGCCTGCGCCGGTGTTGATCGGAAAATTGTTGAGATAATCGGGTAAGAAGTTGAGCGTATCCGGCGTGCTCGCAGACTGAAGGGTGCCTATTTGCCAGATACCCGACGGGACTTGGCCGCGACCATGGCCGGCCCTGTGGGTCGTAGCAAGAACTTCAAGCACAAGGACACACACATGACGCGACTCAGTGGAAAGCGCACCCTCATCACCGGCGGTACTACGGGGATCGGCCTCGGAGCCGCCAAACAGTTCCTGAACGAGGGTGCGCGCGTCGTCGTAACGGGCAACAATCCTGATACAATCGCGCAGGCCAAGTCGGTCCTCGGCTCCGAGGTTGCCGTCATCAAGGCCGACAGCGCGAGCGTCGAAGAGCAGCGGGCACTCGCCGCCGCAGTGAAAGAGCATTACGGCCAGCTGGACGTCGCCTTCCTCAACGCCGGCATCTCGATCTGGCAACCAATCGAATCGTGGACCACGGAGGTGTTCGACCGCATCTTCGCGATCAATGTGAAGGGGCCGTACTTCCTGATTCAGGCGCTGTTGCCCGTCTTCGCCAATCCGGCGTCGGTCGTACTCAACACCTCGATCAACGCGCATGTCGGCGCCGCCACCTCGTCGGTCTATGGGGCGACCAAGGCGGCCTTCCTCAACCTGTCGAAGACGCTGTCCGCCGAACTCCTACAGCGCGGCATCCGGTTCAACGCGGTCAGCCCCGGCCCGATCGACACGCCGCTCTACGACAAGCTCGGCGTTCCCGATGCTTATCGCGAGCAGATCAACAAGGACATCATCGCAGGGATCCCGGCCGGCCGCTTCGGCAACGCTGCGGAAGTCGCCAAGGCGGTTGTTTATCTCGCATCCGACGAATCGGCGTGGACTGTCGGTAGCGAGATCGTGGTCGACGGCGGCCGCATGCTGAACATGTGAACGAGCCGGTTGCAACTGCAACCGCCAAGGCCGGCACCGGCGGAAAGCAGCGATCCTGCCAACCGCGGTGCCGGTGCTTTCCCAACGTCCGATCCCAGGTTTTTGAACATACGGAGTGGCCGTCATGGCGACGATGGTCGCGACGCGAGAGTATATTGCAACCCTGCCGAGACTCACCGTCGTACCGGAATGCCGGGGCTGATATGACGATTTCATGACTTTGACTCCGGCGGCGGACGGCGTCCGGTTCGAACCGGGCACGATCGCCGGGGCGGCGGGAGGTGGTACATTCCTGCCGACGCCCCCGCCAACGCGGCGCTGCTCCACCTCTATGGCGGCCGCTACGTCCTTGGCTCGGCGTCGGCACATCGCAACTTCGTCAGCCATCTGGCGCACCAAACGCGCGTGTCGGCCTTCATCCCCGACTATGCGCTTGCGCCCGAGGCGCCGTTTCCCGCCGGCTTCGATCAGGCCGTCGCCATCATCGAGGCACTTTAAAAATCACTCCCACTCGATCGTGCCGGGCGGCTTGCTCGTCACATCATAAACGACACGGTTGATGCCGCGCACTTCATTGATGATGCGGGTCGCGGCGCGGCCGAGGAATTCCATGTCGTAATGGTAGAAATCCGCGGTCATGCCGTCGACCGAGGTGACGGCGCGCAGCGCACAGACGAATTCATAGGTGCGGCCGTCGCCCATGACGCCGACGGTCTGGACGGGCAGCAGCACGGCAAAAGCCTGCCAGATCGCATCATAGAGGCCAGCCTTGCGGATCTCGTCGAGATAGATCGCATCGGCTTCGCGCAAAATCTCGAGCTTCTCACGCGTGATGCCGCCGGGGCAGCGGATGGCAAGGCCCGGACCCGGGAACGGGTGGCGGCCGATGAAGCTGTCGGGCAGGCCGAGTTCCTTGCCGAGCGCGCGGACTTCATCCTTGAAGAGTTCGCGCAGCGGCTCGACGAGCTGCATCTTCATGCGCTCCGGCAGGCCGCCGACATTGTGGTGCGACTTGATGGTGACCGAGGGGCCGCCGGTGAAGGAAACGGACTCGATGACGTCAGGATAGAGTGTGCCCTGGCCTAGGAAATCGGCGCCGCCGAGCTTCTTCGCCTCGTCCTCGAATGTCTCGATGAACAGGCGTCCGATGATTTTGCGCTTGGTTTCCGGGTCGGAAACGCCTTCGAGCTCGCCGATGAAGTGGTCGGAGGCATCGACGTGGATCAGGTGCAGGTTGTAATGCTCGCGGAACATGGCGACGACGCCTGCTGCCTCGTCCTTGCGCATCAGGCCATGGTCGACGAGGATACAGGTCAGCTGGTCACCAACAGCCTCGTGAATGAGCAGAGCCGCAACTGAGGAGTCGACACCGCCCGAAAGGGCGCAGATGACGCGCTTGTCGCCAACCTGCTTGCGAATGTCCTCGACCGCCTTCTGACGGTACGCCGACATGGTCCAGTCGCCCTGGATGCCGGCGATGTTGTGGATGAAGTTCGCGATCAGCTTGGCGCCATCGGGCGTATGCACGACCTCAGGATGGAACTGCACGCCGTAATACTTGCGCTTCTCGTCGGCGATGAAGGCGTAAGGAGCGTTGGACGATGTCGCCACGACTTTGAAACCGTCGGGCAGCTTCGTCACGCGGTCGCCATGGCTCATCCAGACCTGATGGCGCGAGCCCTTGGACCAGAGGTCTTCGAAGAGGACGCAGTCCTCGTCGACCTCCAGGAAGGCGCGGCCGAATTCGCGGTGATGGCCGCTTTCCACCAAGCCGCCGAGCTGCATGCACATCGTCTGCTGGCCGTAGCAGATGCCGAACACCGGAAGGCCGCTGTCGAAGATGATCTGCGGTGCCCTCGGCGATCCTTCATCGACCGTCGAAGCCGGGCTGCCGGACAGGATCACGGCTTTCGGCTGGAGGCGCTTGAAGCCTTCTTCGGCGGACTGGAAGGGAACGATCTCGCAATAGACGCCGGCTTCACGCACGCGTCGTGCGATGAGCTGGGTCACCTGGCTGCCGAAATCGACGATGAGAACGCTGTCGGGATGTGCTGTCTGGGTCATGGCGAGCCTTTAATGAAAAGCGCCTCTTCTTGCAATGCGGGAATTCGGCCGCAGCCGGGTTTTATTGTCCCGATTGTCCCTGTTTTCAGCTCCTGAAGCGTGTCGCGATCTTTCAGATTCGCTGTCATGCTTCAGGCTTTTGTTTTCGCATGTCGTTGTCGCAAAACCGTTACACACTTTTGCGCGACATGCTTTAGAACCAGAAAACGCCGTCCTCCAGGGCGGTGAAAAGGCTGTCCACGGCATAGGAAAGCTTGCGGTCGACGATATGCAGATATTCGGTCCAGCCGGAAATATGCTGCAGCTCGACGGCACCGTCGGAAATGCCGCGAAGGCCGATCAGCGGCAGTTTGTAGCCCTGGCAGGCGCGCAGCACCGCATAGGTTTCCATGTCGACCATGTCGGCTGCGATATTGGCATAGGCGGCACCGGAAACGACATTGCCGCCGGTCGAAAGGGTGGCTTCGGGGATGCCGGGAATGCGCAGCGGCAGGTCGAGGTCCGCCGGCAGGTCGAGGAAGGGAGTCTTGCCCTTTTCGAAGCCGAGCGGCGAGGCATCCATGTCACGGTAGGAAACGGAGGTGACCTGATAGACTTCGGTCTGCTGCAGGCGTGCCGAACCGGCCGAGCCGAGCGAAACCACGAGATCGGGCAGGTCGTCGGATGCGTCGAGACGGGAGAGCGACTTGGTGATCGCGATTGCTGCCTCGACCGGGCCGACGCCGGTCATCAGCGGTTCGATGCGCGAGCGCAGGAACGGGCCGTATTCGGCCTCCGCGGCCATGACGAACAGGATGGACTTGCCTGCGACCGACTTCAGTTCGAATTTCATCCCGTAATTCCCTCTCTTCCGCGAATGACCATCATCGTACCGGTCATGGACGCGATGAGCTTGGCAGGCCCGTCGCTGATCGCATAACCTCGCCCATCGGCGACGATGATGTTGGAGCCGGGCTTGGTGATCTCGCCCCTGAAGAGGAAGCGTTCGCCACGCCCCGGCGACATGAGGTTGACCTTGAACTCGATTGTGAGGATCGAGGCTTCGGCATCGATAACACTGTAGGCCGCAAAACCGCAGGCCGAATCGAGAGCTGCGGAAATGATGCCCGCGTGCAAAATGCCGTGCTGCTGTGTCAGTTTGACGTCGAAGGGAAGCTCGATCTCCACCATGCCGTGCTCGACACGCGTCAACTCCGCGCCAATGGTGTTCATGGCCGCCTGGCGGGAAAAACTCTGGCGGATCCGCTCGCGGAAATCGCCCCTGTCGGTGTCGTTCATCATGGTTCCTCTTGCGATCGCGAAAGTGGCATGGCCGGCCGGATTCGACAAGGTTTCAATCCGGCTCACGACGGTTTTGTCTTTCGATACAAGTTTTCGATCACCCGGCGCCGAGCCGTGTTGCTTGCGGGAACGAGGAATTATTCGCCTCGCAAAGCAACCAGCTACTTCGCGTCCGGGGCTTCTTTGACGATGTCGCTGATCAATGTCCGTAACCAGCGATGTGCGGGATCGTTGCGGTAGCGGACATGCCAGGCCATCTCGACCGGGAATGTGCCGAGATCGACAGGCGTCGGCAGGACTTTCAGACGAGGGTCTGCGGCGAGGCGCTGGCAGATCCTGTTCGGCAGCGTCGCGCAATAGTCCGTCACTGCAATCATTTCCGGCACCGCCAGAAAATGGGTAACGGAGACTGCAACCTCGCGCTTGATCCCTTGTTGTTCCAGTGCTGTAAACAGGCCGAGGCGCAGCCGTCCGGGCGGAAGTACGTTGACGTGCCGCATATGCTCATACTGCTCGCGGGAAATGCTGTCTCCGATCTCAGGGTGATCGGCGCGTACCACGCAGGCAAGGCCTTCGTCCATCAGATGCTGCACGACCAGATTGTCAGGCGGATCGATGATGCGGCCGAACACCATTGCCGTGGTGCCGGACATCACACCTGTCTCGCCGAGATCGGTGCCGAAGGGCGTGAGGCGAAGCCGGATGCCCGGCGCCACCTCGCGAAGCCGCGCGACGATCGCCGGCACCAGCACGAACTCCACATAGCTGTTCGGCGCAATCGTCATCAGCCGCTCGGCCTGCGTCGGATCGAAATCCTGCTGGCCGAGGATGGCCTGATCGATCTTTGCCAATGCCGCAGCAATGACCGGCGCCAGCTCTAGCGCCATCGGCGTCGGCTGGATGCCGTAGCGCTCACGGATGAAGAGCTGGTCCTGCATCATCTCGCGCAGACGGGCCAATGTATTGGAGAGCGCCGGCTGCGTAATGCCCAGCCGATCGGCGGCGCGGGTGACGCTGCGCTCCTCCATTAGCGTGATGAAGACCGGTAGCAGATTGAGGTCATATCGCATGGCTTATAATGTCACATGAATATCTGAAATCATAGAAATAAACTTCTGGAATATATCGCCCCGGAGCATGATTAGGCCATCCAAAAGGACGCCAACCACGGCAAACGGAGATGACAATGAGCAAGGCAAAAGTACTTCTGATCGGCTCCAACGCTACCCGCATCGAAATCCAGGGCGGCCGCACGGGAGCCACCGGCCAGTATCTCAACGAGACTGTCGTGCCGGCACTGGCAATCGTCGAGGCTGGCTACGAAATCGTTCTGGCAACGCCTGACGGCACCAAGCCCCATATCGACGAGGCCTCGGACACGCCGGATCATTTTGGCGGCGACAAGGCTGCCTACGAACGCGCCAAGACCTTCTATGCAAATGACCCTGCAATGAATGAGGTTCGCACCCTGCGTTCCATCGTTGAGGAGGGTCTCGACAATTACGCCGGTGTCTTCGTGCCGGGCGGTCAGGCGCCGGTAGTCGATCTGATGCAGGATCCGGATATGGGTGAAATCCTGCGTCATTTCCACGAGCGCTCCAAGCCGACCGCACTTCTCTGCCACGGCCCGATAGCTGTCGCAGCCGCTATGCCGCATGCCCGCGAGTTCCGTGCCGCCCTGATTGCCGGAGTGCCTGCCAAGGCCGCGGAATGGGCCAAAGACTGGCAGTACGCCGGATACAAGATGACTGTCTTTTCCAACAGCGAAGAAAAGGTCGTCGAGGACTACATCCTGCACGCCAAGCTCTATTTCAACGTGGTCGACGCGCTGCAGACCGCCGGCGGCCAGGTCATCACGACAGCGACCGACTTCGAGCCGCATGTGGTTGAAGACCGTGAACTCATAACCGGCCAGAATCCGCGCTCGGACCGTGCGCTCGCAGGAAAATTCGTGGCAGCGCTCGATCGTTCGCTGGCCATGGCATGATTTGAAGAGATCCGTGGGGTGCGACCATTCCGTATCCCGCGGGAACCCAATCTGAAGAAGGAAAGCAATCATGTCCAATCCCGTAAAGATCATGGCGATCCTGACCGCCCGACCGGGCAAGGCCGATGAGTTGAAGGCGCTTCTCGCCGGCATGATCGGCCCCAGCAGGGCAGAACCCGGTAATATGCGCTGGGATATCTGGCAGGATCAGGCCAATGCTGACATCTTCATCTTGGATGAGCTCTACGCGGACAACGCCGCCGTGGCCGCCCATCGCGAGACGCCGCATTTCCGGGATTATTTCGCTGTCATCAACGACCTCGCCGAACGCCGGGCCTTGGTGCTCGATCCCGTACAGATTGCCTGACAGGTCGATGAACGTTCACAACTATCTCGAGGACTAAACAATGGCACTCAAAGACATTCTCCCGGGCAAGCTCGGCTTCGGCGCCGCTCCGCTCGGCAACATGTTCCGTGATATTCCGGAGCACGAAGCATTGGCAACCGTGGAAGCCGCCTGGAACGATGGTATCCGCTATTTCGACAACGCGCCCTTCTATGGCGCAGGACTTGCCGAGCTCCGCATGGGCGAGGCGCTCGTCGGTAAACCCAGAGATCAATATGCGATCAGCACCAAGGTTGGGCGTGTGATCCTCGATGAGATCGAAGACGTCAGCACCCGCGATCTCGGCGAGAAGGGCGAAGTCTTCAAATACGGCCGCCCCAACAAGATCGTCAACGACTACTCGGAAGATGCGACCCTGCGCTCGATCGAGGACAGCCTGAAACGCTTGAAGACCGACCGTATCGAAATCGCCTGGGTCCACGATGTGGCGCAGGATTTTTACGGTGACGAATGGCTGGCTATCTTCGAAAGCGCGCGCAAGGGGGCCTTCAAGGCCCTGGATCGACTGCGCGACGAAGAGGTCATCAAGGCCTGGGGTCTTGGCGTCAATCGCGTGGAACCGATCGAACTGCTGCTGGCTCTGCAAGAGCCGCGGCCGGATGGTTTTCTGCTGGCCGGCCGCTACACGCTGCTCGATCATGATCGGGCGCTGCAGCGCGTGATGCCGATGGTTGCCGAACGTGGTCTCGGCATCGTCGTCGGCGGCCCATACAGTTCGGGCGCTTTGGTCGGCGGTCCGAACTTCGAATATGCGCCCGCCACGCCCGCGATCCTCGATAAGGTCGCGCGTATCAAGTCAATCGCCGATCGTTATGGCATCAGCATGAAGGCGGCGGGGCTGCAATTCTCGCTCGCTAATCCCGCAGTCGCCGCCGTCATCCCCGGCGCAAGCAGGCCGGACCGCATAGCCGAAGATCGGGCCGCACTCGACGAGGTGGTTCCAGGTGATTTCTGGCGGGAACTGCGCAAGGCGGATCTCGTAAACGCCGAAGCTCCGCTTCCCGTATGATCACATTGGTCGGCGCGGCTCATCTCAGCATGGTGAGCCGCGTCGCGTCCGTCTTGGGATCATCCTAAAACCTCTTCTGAATAAGGCTCCGCAGGATTATGATCAATCAAACCTGAGGGCGAGCCGATGAAGAGATTTTCTCAATCTATGAGTGATTACGAGGCGTGGCTGGCGCACGAGCTGCAGGACGAGCTCGTACAGGAGGGTATCGACGAGAAACATCGTAAGATGGGCGAGGAAGCATTCTCCTTCTTGCGCGCTACCTACTGGCGCTGGGCGGAGATCATCTACGCCGTCAGGCCGGAGCTTGCCGACATGCCGCAAGTTCTGTCGATCGGCGATACGCATCTGGAGAATTTCGGGACCTGGCGGGATATGGAGGGGCGGCTCGTCTGGGGCGCCAATGATTTCGACGACGCGGCGATCATGCCCTACGCGCTGGATCTCGTGCGGCTGGTGGCAAGCGCCATTCTGGCTCAGCCGGACGCCGGGATTTCCGGCAAGGCGATCGCCGAGCTCATTCTCGCCGGATATGTGCGCGGCCTTGAGCATGCGAACCCCATCGTGCTGGAGCGCGATCATCCATGGCTGCGCGACAAGCTGCTGCTCTCGGAGGATGAGCGAAAGGATTTCTGGAAGAAATGGGACAAGCATAAACCCGGCGAAAAGACGGCTCCCGGCCGTTTTGTTGATGCGCTGCGGAATGCCCTGCCGAGGGGCGCAGGAAGCTTTACGCCCTTACCCGTGAAGAAGAAAGGAACGGGCAGCCTCGGGCGGCCACGTTTCGTCGCCTATGTTGGGGAATGGCACGGTGGCCCTGTCTTGCGTGAAGCCAAGGCGCTTGTGCCTTCTGCATGGTCGCTGGCAAGATCGGGAGATCACGTCATCAGAACCGGTGTCATCGCCGCCGGGCGGATGCGCAGCCCAGATCCTCATTTCGCAGTGTCGGGCCGCATTCTTGTTCGCCGGCTTTCTCCGAACAGCCGCAAGATCGAGATCGAGACCGATGCGAAGACGCTCCTGGACGGCGCCATGCTGGAACTGATGGGATTCGAGATCGCCAACTGCCATTCAGATGACGCGGCAAGTGCTGCGGCAATTCGCAATGACCTGCACTCCCGCGGCGAGGACTGGCTCTATGAGGCGGCGCGGGCAGCCGCCGAAGTCACTGAAAAGGAATGGAAAGACTACCGCACGAGCGCCGGCTGAGCGATCCGCACGATATGCTGGTCCCAGGCGACATCGCTGTGAGCGGACAGGAAATCGCCGTCATAGGAGGAAACGGCAAAGCCGCCGGGAGCAGGCGCAATGCCTGCGGCATCGCGAACGCTGTCCTCACGCAGCACCTTGCCCGTTTTCGCATCGATGGTGACGGACGCGCCGCCGATCGGTGAGGTGACACCGACCAGACCTTCCTTTTGGTTGACTGCGATCGCCCCGACATAATTGGCAAGTCGTCGGGTCGTCTCCTCGGGCAAATCGATGAAAACAAGATCCTCGCCCTTGGCGAAATGGCCGACGAGCGGCGGCAGGTCCTTCCGATGGCCTTCATATTGGCAGGCGAACCAGATGCGGCCGCTGGCATCGACATCGACATGGCGCGTGGAGACCGATGACCATTGCGGCGGCAGGGTATGTTTTTCGATCAGCGCGCCGCTTGCCGCATCGATGAGCGCCAGCGACGGCTGCATATTGCCGAGATTGAGCTTGGTGCGGCCGAAATCCGGATGTGTCTCGATGCCGCCATTGGCAACAACAAGCATGCGGCCGTCATCGGAAACCGTCATGTCATGCGGGCCGACGCCATAGGTCTCATATTCGCCGATACGGACAAAGCGGTTCGTCGCATCATAGAGGCCGATCATGCCCCTACCATTGTCGAAGTCGTTCTCGCTGGCATAGAGCAGCCGGCCGTCCGGGGAAAAAGCGCCGTGGCCGTAGAAATGCCGGCCCTCCGGCGAGGTGATGACGACGGGTTCGCCCTTGTTCCAGGGGTCGAAGATCATGGCGAAGGTGCCAGGCCGGCGGGCGAAGGCGACGGTGCGCCCGGTTGCGCCGCTATGGGCCATGCCATGGGCGCGGGCGGGCAGCGCCACCTGATCGACGATCTCCCCGCGCTCGGTGACCGTCGCCACGGCAAAGGAGCCGTTGGCGGCGCGGATACCGGAGGCGTACACAGCATCGGCGCGGGTGAGCGCCAGCAGCGCTTCAGGTTTCAGCGCGGCCAGAAAGCCGATACCGGCGGCCTTGATGAAGCCGCGTCGGTCGATGGCGGCGCTGCGCCACATCGGCTCAGTCTCCGTCCGAGAAGGAGAAGCCGGCCGAAAGGCCGATTGCCGCTCCATACTGATCGCTGATCGTGGTGATGAGGTCGCGGCTTTCGGTCAGCAGCGTATCGAGCTTGGCCTTCTCCGCATCGCTGACCGCGACTTCGATATCAGGGCTCAGCTTCGAGACGCCGTCGATGATCGTCTTCAGCTTGGTGTCGATTGAATCGGCAACCGCCTTCTTCTCCGGCGGCAGCAGTTCGGCCATGCCGGCCTTCTGCCAGAGCGTACGGATACCCTCGAGATTGGCGGCCATCGATTTCCAGGTGTTCTTCGAACGCCAGTAGATCGCCATGCGCGGGCGGGCGGGCGTATCCTTGCCCTTGTAGAACTGCTCCAGCCGCTGGTCGCGGACACTCTCAGCGCCGTGGACGAGAATGCCGAGAAGGGCAGTGACGGCTTCCTTGTTGTCCATGAAATCGTCGCTCTGCGGGCCGGGATGTTTCCAGCTCGCCTGCACACCGTCAGGCTTCTCCCAGGCGGCGACCACCTCACCGGCTTCACGCTGGATATTGCCGGCGACCGCCTGACCGTAGAGGCAGCGGAAGCCGCCCTTCTGATTGATCAGGTCGTCGGAGCCGGTGCCGTAGAGTACGTATTCGAGTGCTGTCAGGCCCTGGAGCGCGACACTCTTGCCGGCAATGGCATCGACAGTCGCGTCCTTCGGATCGGCCTTGGCGATCAGCGCCTGCACCTGCTTGAGGCCGACACCCTTTCGGTCCGGGTAGAAGAGGATGTGTTCGAAGAGATTGTCCTGGATGACCGGGCCGGTCTGCACGATTTCGATCGTCGACCAGTAGCGGATCACATCGTCGAATGCTGACTTGGCGCGATCGAGCGTCTGCTGCGTACCGGAGGCACAGAGATCGTTCATGGCTGTCGTCAGGCGCGCGGATGATTGCTGCATATTGCGATAGCCGGGGCGGATGACCTCGTCGACAGCGCGCTGCATGACGGAAGGCACTACATCCTCGTTGAGGCCCGAAGCGGGCGGTGCGGCGCTCTGGGCGGCAGCCGATGTGGCAAGGCCGGTCAAAGCGAGGCAAAGCAGGGTGTGCCAGGGGCGCATTAGAGTGACTCCAGGAATGTAATCAGGGCCTCTCTATCGTCTTTTGACAGCGAGGAGAATGCGTTACGGGCTTTTTCAGCTTCGCCGCCATGCCAGAGAATTGCCTCGGTGAGATTTCTGGCGCGGCCGTCATGCAGGAAGAAGCTGTGTCCGCTCACAGTCCGGGTCAGTCCTATACCCCATAGCGGCGGCGTACGCCATTCACGTCCGCTGGCCAGTCCTACTTGCTGTCCGTCGGCAAGGCCGTCGCCCATATCGTGCAGCAGGAAATCGGAATAGGGCCAGATAAGCTGGAAGGATTGGGCCGTCTCAGTGCTATCCCGACGCGTGACGAACTTCGGGATATGGCAGGAAATGCAGCCCGATTCGTAGAAAAGCTGCTTTCCGCGCAGCGTCTCAGTAAAACTCGCCTTGCGGCGCGCCGGCGCTGCGAGATTTTCCGAATAGAAGGTGACGAGGTCGAGTACCGGGCCAGGCGCCTCCTCATTCCCGAGCCGCTTCTGTACCCCGGTTGGCATGGCGAGGCACTTTGTCTCAGCCTTGGTGCAGTCGCCATGGGCATCAGGCGCATCCGGCGTCGAGATGCCGATATCGGTGGAGAAGGCATCCGCACTCTGGTCGCGCACTGTGGCATTTTGCGCTTTCCAGCCGAAACGGCCGAGTGCGATCTGGCCGGTGCGATGATCGCGCGCGATCGCCGCCTTGCCGGAGATGCCGTCATGGTCGAGATCATCAGGATCGGCATGAGCCAGAATATCGGCCTCGGGAATCGCCTGGATCAGCCCAAGCCCGATCATTGCAGGTGCAACGCGCGCCGAGATGGTCGTGCGCGGATCGAGCGGGCCGTAGGCGAGGTCTTTGACGGAATAGCTGGGCCTGCGCAGGCTCACCGTTTCACCGCCGGCAAGCGTGATCGTCTCTTCGGTGTAGGTGACCGCGACCTTGCCCTCGGCGGCAAGTCCGGGCACTGCGAGATCCTGAAGCTGGTGGCCGTAAACCGGATCGGGGAAATTGACGACATCGGCGGCGGCGATCGCCTTTTCCTCCTCCGGCGTCTTCGCCGCGCGCGAGACCCGCAGGACCATCGAAGTCGCACTCGGGCCGCCCTCCGGCGGCTTGCCGCGCCCGTCATTGGCGTGGCAGCTCATGCAGGAGCGGGCGTTGAAGAGAGGGCCAAGGCCATCGGAGGCCTGCGTCGAGGATGGCGCGGAAACCCAGAGCTTGCGGAAGAGCGCGTTTCCGAGCCGGAAATTCTGCTCGTCCTCGAAGGGGATATTGGCCGAGATATGCGAGAAACTGTCTTCGGTAACCGGATCGATGGAGGTCGCTGCACCGGCCTGCATGGCCTCGTAAGCCTCGGCCTTGCTGAAGTCGCTGGTCGGCCTGGTAATATCGGCGACGCGCTTCAGGTCCGCATCGGAAAGATCGGATCGTCTGGTCGGAAGATCGAAAGCGCCGGCCATGGCGACGGGAAGCCCGGCAAGCAAAGCGCAGAAAGCTGCGCTGACAAGAAGACGGCGGGCCTGACTATGCGACATTTCAAGGGTTCGGGCCGCTCCGCTATCCGAGCGGCCCGCCTTTTTGCTTATTTGAAGACAGCGTTAGGATTATCCAGGCTGTCAGAACCTTCAAGCTCGACGGTGCCGAGGTCAAGTGCGGCAATAACGCGCTGGACCGACTTCGTCTGATCGATGAGACCGTCTATCGCGGCCTGAACGACGGCGTTGCCTTCCTTGTTGCCCTCGCCGATCATCTGGTCGTACTTCTCGACCGTCTCGCCGCGCTTGGCCATGGCGTGCATGGCATCCAGCGTCGTGTTGAGCTTGCCGGTCATCTCGGCATCCAGAGCCTTGTCCTTGGCGGCAACGAGGTCGTGCAGCGACGGGCCGGTCATCTTGGTGCCGTCGACGCGGGTATATTCGCCCGAATAGGCAGCAGCGATGCCGATCGCGTCATTCAGATGCGAGTTGTAGGTGTTGTCTGAGAAGCAATCGTGCTCTTCTTCCGGATCGTGCAGCAGCAGGCCGAGCTTCATGCGCTCGCCGGCGAGCTCGCCGTAGGAGAGCGAACCCATGCCCGTCAGGATGGCGACGAGGCCGGCCTTCGGATCGGCTTCGACATGCTTCGTGGCTTCGCCGCCAGGTGCCCAGTCGTCGGTCATTTCCTGCAGGTCGGAAACGAGCAGCGTGGAAGCCGACTTCAGATATTCGGCGCGGCGGTCGCAATTGCCGTGCGTGCAGTTCTTCAGATCGTAATCGGTGGCGGGACGTTCGCCGGCGCCCGGTCCCGTGCCATGCAGATCCTGGCCCCAGAGCAGGAATTCGATGGCGTGGTAGCCGGTCGCGACATTGGCTTCGATACCGCCGGCTTCGGCCAGCGTGCCGGAGAGGAATTCCGGCGTCAGCTTGGAAGCGTCGACATCCTTGCCGTCGATCTTGATCGTCTTGTTGGCGATGACGTTTGCGACATAGAGGGAGTTCTCGTCACTTTCCGTGCCATAGGAGGGATCGACATAGTCGATCAGGCCTTCATCGAGCGGCCAAGCGTTGACCTTGCCTTCCCAGTCGTCGACAACAGGGTTGCCGAAACGGTAGACCTCGGTCTGCTGATAGGGAACGCGCGCCTTGATCCAGGCATCCCTGGCGGCCTTCAGCGTCGCATCATCAGGCGACTTCAGAAACGCGTCGATGGCTGCGTCGAGCGCCTTGGCTGTTGTCAGCGAGTCTTCATACTTGGCATGCGCGACCTCGGCGTAATGTTTCACGACAGCGGCTGCGTCGGTTGCCGCATGCGCGGGAAGGGCGAGCAGGGCGGCGGGGGCAATCGCCAGCGCAGCTGCTCGGAATGTGCGGTTGAGCTTCATAATCCTCTCCTGTGACGGATTTCCGTCTGAATCCGGCATTCGTCTCTTCGCCCAAAAGCAAACTGGTGTCAAACACTCTAGTTTGGAATGGTTTTAAGGATGGATTTCCGTAAGCGGCCTGTCTATTTGAAAAGCATTTGCTTGAAAATTCAGCACGACGCGCGCTATTAATCGCGCACTCTGCTTAATCCTTCATCTGACCCGCCTCAACACCTCATCCGACCGGCCTTCATGCGTCATCACATCAGGCATTTCATTCATCGCCACGAGCCGAAGGGCGCGTTCCATGCACATCTGAAGTCCGGAATTGGTGCCGTCATCGGCATGGTTTCGGTCGGCACCCTTGCTGTTACGACGGGCATTCCGCTGCTGATTGCGCCCTTTGGCGCAACGGCGGTGCTGATCTTTGGGCAGCCCAAGAGCCCGCTCGCCCAGCCGGCAAATGTCATTGGCGGTTACGTTCTTGCTGCGGCGGTCGGCGCCGCAGCCGCTTTCTTCTTTCCGGGCCTCTGGTGGGTCGCGGCAATCGCCGTCGGTATCGCAATCGCCGGCATGCTGGCGCTGAGGGTCACGCATCCGCCGGCAGGCGCCGTGCCGCTTGTTGCTCTCGGATCGCATCTCAGCGGATTGACGCTTTTTGCAGTCGTCTTGTTCGGCGGCGTCCTGCTGGTCGCGATCGCCGTCGTGCACCACTTCATCCCACCGCGGCATCAATATCCGCTGCGGGCGCCGTCGCCGTAAGGCTCAGCCTTTTCTTTTGAGGCGGCAGAAGAAGAAGCCGTCCGTATCCGTCGAGGCCGGCGTCAGCGTGATCGTCTTGCCGTCGGAAGAGCGTGGGCGCGTTCCATCCTTGCCGAACAGGCTGGCCCAGGCGGGCAGGGCGCTGACGATCTCGAAGTCGCTGTTGTCGGTGGCAAAGCGCCGCACCTGTTCTTCGTTCTCCTGCGGCAGCACCGAGCAAGTAACGTAGATCAGTTCGCCGCCGGGGCGCACGAAGCTGCTCGCCTGCGTCAGCGCGTCCTGCTGCTGGGCGGTGCGCTCGTCGAGGTTCTTGGCCGTCAGCCGCCATTTCGTATCCGGGCGCCGGCGCCACGTGCCCGTGCCGGTGCAGGGCGCATCGACCAGCACCTTGTCGCAGCGGTCGCGCAGGCTGGACAGGCCTCTGACATCGTCATGGACCTGGACATTGCGTGTGCCGGCGCGCTTCAGCCGCTCGATAATCGGCGCAAGCCGCTTGCGGTCGGCATCATAGGCGTGGACCTGGCCCTTGTTGTGCATGGCGGCCGCCATGGCGAGCGTCTTGCCGCCGCCGCCGGCGCAATAATCCAGCACCTGCTCGCCGTCCTTCGGTAACACGAGGTCGGCAACGATCTGCGATCCCTCGTCCTGAACTTCGAACCAGCCTTTCTGGAACGAAAGCTCGGCCGTCACATTGGGCAAACGTGAGGCACCTTCGCCGGCGGCAATCCGGATGCCGTAGCGTGCGATCTTCGCCTCATTCGCGCCCGCGCGTTCCAGCGCCTTGACGGCCCTTTCGCGGGTGGCCTTCAGGATATTGGCGCGCAGATCAAGCGTCGGGCGTCCGGCAAGCGCCTGCGCCTCGGAAAGCCAGTCGCCGCCGAAAGCCTGTTCGAAGGAGGATTGCACCCATTCTGGAATATCGCCCTGAACATGCGGGGCAGCGTCGGAAAGAGAGCGGCTCGTAAAGGCCGCGAGTGCGTCGGCCGAAAGCGGCGTCGGCGCGAACTTGTCGTCGGCAAGTTCGGCGGCCAGCGTTTCCGGCGTAAAACCCCATTGGCGGAACATGACGGCATGGGCAATGGCAACGGCACTGTCGTCGTCCATCAGATAGGCATGGGACAGTCGCATGCGCAACGCATCGTAGACGATGTTGCCGATCGCCGCCCTGTCGCCGGAACCGGCGAAACGGTGAGCGAGGCCCCAGTCCTTCAGCGCATCGGCGACAGGCCTTTTACGGGCATCGATATCAGCCAGAACCGAAATCGCCCCTTCGAGGCGGCCGCCCAAACGCATTCAAACTTCTCCTGTTGCCTTGGCTAGTGAACGATCCGCGCGGAAAGAGCCTCAGCAAGCCTGATGGCGGGGGCAGATTGTTTACAAGTCTCAACCGCGTGGTTACCCGCGATTGACGGCAAGAGCAAGCGCCGCATCCGGCGCAGGGATTTTGCGGAGGACGTAGCCTCAGCTCATGACTTCGTAGCAAACCTTCGCAGTACCTGTAGAGACCATGCCGATATTCTGGGCAGCAGCGCGTGACAGGTCGAGTACGCGACCGCGGATGAACGGACCACGATCATTGATGCGAACGACGACGCTGCGGCCGTTGTTGCGGTTGGTGACCTTCACCTTGGTGCCGAATGCCAGAGAGCGATGTGCGGCAGTATAGATGGCCGGGTTCATGCGTTCCCCGGAAGCAGTTTTGGAGCGAAGTGCGTACCACGAAGCACCGCCACATCCGTTAGCAGCAAATCCTTCGGCCGGGAGGATGAAAGAGCAGGCTGCAATGGCTGCGGTAGTGATTAGAGAACGGCAGATTTTCTTCAAAACGGATTGTCCCTCAACTGTTGAACTTGCGCCTTTACAGGCGGTGGGGCTTCAATCCGGGGAAAAGTGGCGAAAAAGTGCCGACCGCGATCACGGAACGTTACAGTCTGTAACATTTGTGATTCCGGTAACATTGCGGTAGCAGGACACCGCTTTGACGAATTGTGGAAAAAACCTAATGAAATCAGCTAAAATCCGAACGATTTTTTCGGGAAAGCGGTAAACATTTGATGGCCGTTAGAAATCACAAAAAATTTTTGCTCACATCGCCATATTTGCTGCCACATTTGCGCAAATTTAGAGGCCGTTAACCATAATACGGAGCGAAATTCAGTTCGATAAAATAAGAAAGTAGGAAATTTCTACTCTTTACGGGTTATAGCCCTCTCACCCGAATGGGAGGGTGCCGTCAGCCCCGCCATCCGTCATTTTGCCAGAGCTGGGCAAGCGACATCGGATAGTTCGGGAAGGCGAAACGGAAGCCCGTAGCCTTCAGTTTGGCATTGGAAACCCGCTTGTTCTCTCCATAAAAGGAGCGAGCCATGGGTGTCATCTCGGCCGTCTCGAAAGGTTGCTCTGGTGGCGGTGCGACGCCCATCAGGCGGGCGGCTTCGACGATGACATCCTGCGGCGGGCCGGGCTGGTCGTCGGTGACATTATAGATGCCACCGAGCGCATGCTCCGACAAAAAGCGGGTGGAAGCGCCGATGTCCTCCACGCGGATGCGGTTGAAGACCTGGTCCTTCTTGATGATCCGGCGCGCCGTGCCACGATCCAGATTGACGAAGGCGTTGCGTCCCGGTCCGTAAATGCCGGAAAGACGCAATATCGCGGCCGGTAAGTCGCGGGCACGGCCGAGCGCAAGCCAGGCGTCCTCAGCGTCCAGCCGTTCCTTGGAGCGGCCGGAGACCGGCACACAAGGGGTCTCCTCGGTCACCCAGGAGCCTTTGTGATCGCCATAGACGCCGACCGTGGAGAGATAGCCGATCCATTGCAGGTCAGGCAGAAGCACCGTGCTGTCCTTGCCGAGCAATGCAAGCAGCGGATCGGCATCGCGCGGAGCGATCGACTGCACGAGATGCGTGACGCCGGCCATTGCCGCACGCAGATCGTCGCTCAAGCTCTCGCCGTCGAAGATGAAGGCTTCGATCCCGGTTCTCCGTAGCTCTTCGGCTTTCTCTTCTGAACGGGTCGTGCCGGAGATGCGCATGCCGCTGTCGCCAAAAGCTCTGGCGATCGCCGTACCGGAATAACCGCAGCCAAAGATCATCACATGCATCAGCTTACCCCCGCCAGTCGCCATTCGTTGAGGACCTCTTCGTCCGACTCATTTTCCCTTTGTGCGGCAAAGGCTTCGAATTCACCAGCCTCCATGAGCCGCGACAGTGCCCAAACCGCCATGCCGCGCACGACAGGCGAGGCATCCGCGGCGAGCGCACGACATCGCTCGATCAGGCTACGCTCGCCGGAATTACCGGCAGCGATCAGCACGTTACGAATGAAGCGGTCACGCCCGATGCGCTTGACCGGCGAACCGCTGAAGAACGTGCGGAAGGTCGGGTCGTCGAGCGTCAAAAGGAAGACGATCGAAGGTTCCTTCAGATCCTCACGCGCTTTCAGCTTCATTTCCGACGCTTCGTTTGCGAACTTGTTCCAGGGGCATGCGGCGAGACAATCGTCGCAGCCGTAAATGCGGTTGCCCATCAGCGGCCTGAACTCGGGATCGATCGGCCCCTTGTGCTCGATCGTCAGATACGAGATGCAGCGGCGCGCATCGATCTGGTAGGGCGCAGGAAAGGCAGCTGTCGGGCAGGCATCGTGGCAGGCGCGGCAGGAGCCGCAATGATCGGTCTCCGAGGCATCTATATTGAGATCGGCAGTCGTGAACATAGAGCCGAGGAAAAGCCAGGAGCCGTGCTCGCGGCTGACGAGATTGGTGTGTTTGCCCTGCCAGCCGAGACCGGCCGCCGCGGCCAGCGGCTTTTCCATGACGGGTGCGGTATCGACGAAGACCTTTACGTCCGCGCCGGCCTTGGCTGCGAAGCGCGTGGCGATCTCCTTCAGTCGGCCCTTCATGACGTCATGATAGTCGCGGTTGCGGGCGTAGACGGAGATTGCCGCCTTATCTTTCTTGCCGAGAATGCCACGCGGATCCTCGTCCGGCCCATAATTGAGGCCGAAGACGGCAACAGAGCGCACATCGCTCCAGAGCGTGCGCGGATCGCCGCGGCGCTCGCGCGTCTCCGCCATCCACTCCATCGTCCCGTGCCGGCCCTCATCGATGAATTGGCCGAGCCGCTCCTTTGCCTCGGGAATGGCGTCAGGACGGGTGATGCGACAGAGATCGAAGCCGAGAGCGCCCGCTTCCCCCTTCAGGAAGGCGGTCAAATTGTCGCGGCGATTCCGCTCCTTGATATCCTCGATTTTCGCTTCGGGCATCGAAAGCCCTCGTCAGAAATCCAGATCGGCGTAATGGGAAACCGGCGTCAGTCCGCGCACACGCTCGGTGAGCATCGGGCGGAAGGAGGGGCGCGATTTCAGCCGCTGGTACCAGTCCTTGGCGAGCGGCGATTCCGACCAGTCGATCTCGCCGAGATAATCGAGGATGGAAATGGAGGCTGCGGCGGCAAGGTCGGCATAGCTCATCCGGTCGCCGGCAAGCCATTGGCGCGAGCCGGCTAGCCAGGTGAGATAACGCATGTGCTGGCGGATATTGGCGCGTGCCGTGCGCAACATCTTGGAATCCGGGGCGCCGCCGCCCTGGTCGGCCGTCATTTGCAGCTTGTAGACGCGCTCGCGCGCCAGCGGCTTGGTGACGTCGTTTTCCATCTTTTGCATGAACCATTCCGTCAGACGGCGGATTTCCGCGCGCTGGAACGGATCTTCGGCGAGCAGCCGGCGGTCGCGTTTCAGCACGCCATGCGTCTCGTCGAGATATTCCGAAATGACCGTCGCGCCGCAGAGCGCGCGCATGCTGTCGTCCACATAGACGGGCAGCGTGCCAGCCGGGTTGAGCGCCAGGAAGTCGCGGCGTTTCTCCCAGGTCTGTTCTTCGATCAGCTCTGCCTGATAGCCGTATTCCGCCAGAATGAGCCTGACGAAGCGAGACGCGGACGACATGGGATGATGGTAAAGCGTGGGCATCGATACTCGAACTTTTGATTGTGGTGCATGGACTCAAGGGCGCGCCACTTATACCGCCCTAGTCATGACTCATTAGTTGAAGCTATAGGAGTTTGGCCCCGCCAATACAAGCGAATCGGGCCGCACCCGCCTGACAACGGACAAAACATGGCTGTCTGAATGATCGCAATTCCTCGCTCGCCTTTTCTTTTCCCCGCTCTGGCGCATGGCGATTGTGCAGTGCAATATAAAGCCATCTACTATTCCAGTCTGACCGAACCCCAAACCGGAGACATTTTATGGACTACATAAGCTCTATAATCCTGGGCATTATAGAAGGGATCACGGAATTCCTGCCGATTTCGAGTACCGGCCACCTCATCATTGCGGAGCAGTGGCTCGGGGCGCGCTCGGACACATTCAATATCGTCATTCAGGCAGGTGCCATCCTCGCCGTCACGATCATCTACTGGCGCCGCCTGCTTGATCTTCTGCTCGGCTGGCGCGATCCGCAGAACCGGGATTATGCCCTCAAGCTGATCGTTGCCTTTCTGATCACGGCAGTGCTCGGCCTTCTCGTCAAGAGAATGGGCTACGAGCTGCCTGAGACCGCCACGCCGGTTGCCTGGGCGCTGATCATCGGCGGTATCTGGATGATCTTTGCCGAATGGGCTGCCGCCCGCCGCCCGCCGAGCACTCACATCACCTGGCTCGTTGCCATCCTTGTCGGTATCGCCCAGGTTGTTGCCGGCGTCTTCCCCGGAACGTCCCGCTCTGGCGCGACGATCTTCGTCGCAATGCTGGCCGGCACGGCTAACCGCGCCGCGGCAACTGAATTCGCCTTCCTCGTCGGCATTCCGACCATGTATGCGGCAAGCGCCTTTTCACTGCTGAAAACCTTCAAGGATGGCGGTGCGGCAAACGAGGACTGGACCGCGCTCGGCATTGCCTTCGTCGTTTCCACGATTGTCGCCTTCATCGCCGTCAAGTGGCTGCTGGCCTATATCAGGAGTAACCGTTTCACGGTGTTTGCGATCTATCGCATCATTCTGGGTGTTGTGCTGCTCGGCATGGCGATGGCCGGCATGATCAGCTGAGTCACCGGACACGCGAGTGAGCGATATGTATCGCTCGCGCCGAGAGAAAAAATGAAGCCGGTTCGAAAGGACCGGCTTTTCTGTTAGTGGGTGATGGAGGCCGTTGAGCAGGGATCGACGCCGTAAGCCGGCGAGCAGCTGCCCTTCACCGCTGCGACGGAGCCCGGCGCAATGAAGGAGCCTGCGAGGATTACCAGTGCCGCACACGCAAAAAGAAGCGCGATTGACTTACCCATCAGAAATAGCCTTTCACAGTGATTACCGCACGCCTGCGAGGCGCCCTGAGTCTGTCTGGAGACGCGCGGGGGTGTTTAGTCAGTGGAGTAGCAAATAGCAATAAATGTTCCTGCTAAATTTGGTGTTAATTCCACTAAATTTCCTATGCGTCTTTTATGCAACGTCACACAATATGAGATGCAGTGTAACACGCCAGGCTTGCGCCGGATTGGCGCCCCGCGAAAATGAAAAACGCCGCCCGCGAAAGCTCGCGAACGGCGTTTGAATTGTCTTCTATCGATTGATCAGGCAGCCTTGCCGGAGCCGGTATACTGGCCGTGCGGACGATACTGCACGAGGTAGGAGTCGAGCACCGAAGTCGCCATCGTCGGCGTGATGCCGAGGCCCTTCAGTGTGCGGCCCTCGGCTTCGGCTGCCTTCGAAACGACGTTGTCGTGCTTCAGAAGCTTGACTTGGTCCGGCGTGATCGGCGGCGCGATGAACGGCATGAGCGAGGCGATGCTGCCGATCAGCGATGCGATGCTGAAAGGCAGGGAAACGAGCCGATTCTTGCGTACCGTCACCTTGAGTATGGTTTCGAGACATTCGCGGAAGGTCAGGACCTCAGGACCGCCGAGCTCATAGATCTTGCCGCCTTCGACCTTGCCGTCGACGGCACGGGCAACGGCCTCGGCGACATCCTCGACATACACGGGCTGGAACTTCGTCTTGCCGCCGCCGACGAGCGGAAGGACCGGGAAAGTACGCGCCATATCGGCGAACTTGTTGAAGAAGCTATCCTCCGGGCCGAAGACGATCGACGGACGAAAGATGATCGCATCCGGCTTGATCGACAGGATGGCAGCTTCCGCGCGGCCTTTGGTACGGCCGTAGTTGGAGTTCGAACCGGCGTTCGCGCCGATGGCGGAAATGTGTGTCAGCGTAGCACCGACGCTGCGGGCCGCCTCGGCCACTGCGCGGCCGCCAAATTCCTGCACAGCGTCGAAGGTGTTGCGGCCGCTCTCGAAGAGGATGCCGACACAATTGATGACGTGATCGGCGCCTTCGACGGCGCGGTCGATCGAGTTGCGGTAGCGCAGGTTGGCCTGGACCAAAGAGATCTGGCCGACATTGCCGAGCGGCTGCAGGAAGCCGGCAAGGTCGGGGCGGCGCACGGCAACGCGGATGCGATAGCCGCGCTTGGCCAGCACACGCACGACATGTCTGCCGATGAAGCCGGACCCTCCGAACACGGTAACGAGCGGCGGCAGGTTGGCAAGGGTCATGGCAGGCTCCTCGAAAGGCTTTGGAATGCTGTGATTGTTTTCGTCTTAGCCGAATACCGACGCGACGAAAAGGGCCATCGCGCCGCAGTTCTTACCCGTTCGAAACTGGCTCAGACGCCTTCGACCACGACCATTTCCGCATCAGCCACTTCATGGCGGATTTTTGCGGCAGCCTGGTATTCCGGCGAATTATAGCAGTCGACGGCATGCTGCATCGAGGGAAATTCGATAACGACATTGCGGGCGCGTGCTTTGCCTTCGAGTTCGGTGATCGCGCCGCCACGGGCGAGGAAGTTCGCACCATACTTCTCGAAGGCGGGCTTTGCGGTTGCGACGTAATCCTTGTAGCGCTCGAGGTCGCGCACATCGACGCGAGCAATCCAGTATCCCTTGGGCATTTTTATCTCCCCTTCAGCGGATGTGTCAGCGGTTCGCCGGCCAGAGCGCGGCAACCATTTCATTGAGGATTGCGCGGGCCGCTTCCCGCGGCTCCGGCGCCTTGACGATCGGCCGGGCGACGACGAGATGGGTGGAGCCGGCCTTCAACGCATCCGAAGGCGTCATAACCCGCTTCTGATCGCCCTTCTCGGAGCCTGTCGGGCGGATGCCCGGGGTGACGATCGCCATGTCAGGTCCGACAATCTCGCGGACGCTGCCTGACTCCTCGGCAGAGCAGACGATACCGCCCATCCCGGCAATGCGCGCCTGTTCAGCACGCCGCGCGACCAGTGTTTTCGGATCGTACTGATAGCCGGCCTCGACGAGGTCCTCGGCATCCATGGAGGTCAGCACCGTAACGCCTAGCAGGCAGAGGCCGGAGCCCTTGGCCGCCTCGACAGCGGCCTTCATTGCTTTCGGATAGGCGTGCAGCGTCAGCATCGACATGCCCATCTTGGCGATGTTCTCGACACCTGACGCGACCGTATTGTCGATGTCGAGCAGTTTCATGTCGAGGAAGATCTTCTTGCCGCTGGCGGCGAGATCGCGGGCAAATTCCAGCCCGCCGGCAAAGACGAGCTGGTAGCCGATCTTGTAGAAGAGAATGTCGTCGCCGAGCGTGGAAACCAATCTTTCCGCTTCGCCAATCGTTGGAACATCAAGTCCGACGATCAACCGCTCGCGTGCGTCCATCTCAATTCATCCCCGCCAGTCTTCAATGGGTGTCCAGTCGCATGATAAGCGCCGATCCGCAAGGCCGAAAGCATAGAGATTGCCACCACCGCCTGGCTGGTCGCGATCACGCGCAATCGGCGCGCCCATCAGATGGCACTTGAGCAGCGTTCCGACGCCGCCGTGGCCGACAAAGGCGATCGGCGCATTCGCCTCATGCGAGGATAGGATGGTCTCGACGGCGGAGACGATGCGGGCCTGCGCATCGGCGGCCCGCTCCCAGCCCCTGAAGCTCTCCTGTGGATGGGCAAAGAACCAGTTGGCTGCCTCCTCGAACTTGTCGGGCGGCAGGAAGCCGGTGGCCGAGCGGTCGTTCTCGTGCGTGCCATGCACGATTTCGATTTTCACGCCTGAGGCCGCAGCAAGGATTTCCGCCGTCTCGATCGCCTTTGTCTCGTCGCTGGAGACGATGCGGGCCAGCCGCTTCGCCCAGTCGCTCGAAGCAGCCTTGCGGGCGCGCTCGGCGCCGATCTCTGAAAGACCCCACTTGGGAACGGGAACCTGCGGGTCGATCTTGACCTGAGGGTGAGTGATATAAAGTCCAAACATTTATCCGCGCCGATAGATCCAGAGTTGAGCTGGAGGAATATTGCGCACGATGAAATCAAAATGATGAATGCTGTAACGATCGGCATTGGCGACGATCGGCGAAACTGCGCCATAAGAAATCTGCACCATCGGCCGACCAGCCGGCATGCGGTCGAGCAGGCTTTCCAAGAGCGCGATGCGCGCTTGCATGGGGAAGTTCAGGAGCGGTATGCCCGAAATAACGGAATCGAATTTCTGATCCTTGAGCGAGCCGAGCGTTTTGTCGAGATCGAAGGCATCGCCGTTGATGAAGCTCACGCCGGGGTAAAGCCGCATGAGGTGTTCGTAGAAGTCCGTCGAATATTCGATGGCGACGAGCTTTTCCGGCTTCACGCCATGCGCAAGGATCGCCTTGGTGATAGCGCCGGTGCCGGGACCGAGTTCGAGCACGGGCAGGTCCGAATGCGGATTTGCGACGCTTGCCATCTTGCGGGCAGTGATCGAGGAAGTCGGAACGATGGAGCCTACGGTCTTCGGCCCCTGCATCATGCCCTTGAAGAAGCGGATCTCCTCGTCAAACTTCCTGCCGAGCCGTTCCTTGAGCCGCAATGCCATGCCGTCCTCCCATGCCTGCCGGTCAACTTTCCCTTAATTGCAGGAGGGTGAAGCAAAAACAAGAGGCGATGTCGCGATCAGGAAAGTTTCAACCGCAAAAGCGACGCGCGTTTAAACGCGCATCGGCATCAGCACGTAGAGCGCGTCATCGCCGGCAGTGTCACGCACGAGTGTCGGCGAACCCGCATCGGCCAAAAGGAAGATCGCCTCGTCGCCGGAAAGCTGCGCGGTGATGTCGAGCAGGTACTTGGCATTAAAGCCGATTTCCATTGGGTCCGTGTCGTAGCCGACGGCAACTTCTTCTGTCGCGCTGCCGGAATCCGGATTGTTGACAGTGAGCAGAAGCTGACCATCGGAGAGCGCGAGCTTCACAGCGCGGCCGCGCTCGGATGAAATGGTCGAGACGCGATCGACGGCCTGGGCAAAGCTCGTGCAGTCGACGCGCATTTCCTTGTCGTTATTGGTCGGGATGACGCGCTGGTAGTCCGGGAAGGTGCCGTCGATCAGCTTCGAGGTCATGACGATGGAACTGAGGGTGACCCGGATCTTGGCATCGGAAACTTCAACGGTGACGATCGCGTCAGGCGTATCGACCAGCTTCTGCAGCTCACCTACCGTCTTGCGCGGAATGATGATGCCAGGCATGCCTTCCGAGCCGGAGGGGGCATCGACATCGGCGCGGGCCAGACGGTGGCCATCGGTCGCAACGGCGCGCAGCTTCAGGTCGCCGCCGCTCTCGATGGTGTGGAAGAAGATGCCGTTCAGATAGTAGCGGGTTTCCTCGGTCGAAATCGCAAACTGTGTGCGGTCGATCAGCATCTTCAGATCGCTTGCCTTCAGCTTGAAGGAATGCGTGAACGTGCCGGCGGTCAGATCCGGGAAGTCGGATTCCGGCAGGCACTGCAGCGAGAACTTCGAACGGCCGGACTGAACGGTCATCGAGCCGCCATCCTGAGAGCTGGCAAGCAGCACTTCCGCGCCATCGGGAAGCTTGCGGACGATATCGTAAAGAAGATGGGCGGGAACGGTGGTGGCGCCGGCCTGCTCGACATTGGCAGGCGTCGCTTCGGTGATTTCCAGATCGAGGTCGGTCGCCTTCATGTCGAGGCTCTGCCCATCGGCCTTCAACAGCACGTTTGACAGGATCGGGATCGTGTTGCGGCGTTCGACCACGCGGTGCACGTGGTTCAGCGACTTCAAAAGGTTTGACCGCTCAATAGTAATACGCATGGGATGCTACCGCTTTCGACCTTTATTGTCCGGGCGCCCGGAAGCGCCGCGTCACTGCTTTCCCCTTTGGGAGAGGGGAGTGGACGGGCAAAATGGCAGAACTTTGCCGACGATTGCAAGAGGCATGGCTGCCCGCAAGCCTGCAAATGCCGTTTTGCAGTGCAATGCTCACAGAAATTGCGGCCCTTGTCGAAGCCACACCGCTCGCCCATAAAGGCAAGAGGCCGGCGGAATGAAAGCGAATGACATGACGGAAGAGACAACAGCGGAAACCGGCGCCCGGCGCGGCTTTCGCCTGCACAATATCGCGGTGCCTGCGCGACCGCTCGAACCGGCTCTCTATCTCGTCGCAACGCCGATCGGCAATCTCGGCGATATCACGCTGCGGGCGCTGGAAACGCTTGCCGGTGCGGATGTCCTGGCCTGCGAGGATACACGCGTTACCCGCGTCCTGCTCGATCGCTACGGCATTCAGAACCGCCCCTTTGCCTATCATGAACATAACGCCGATGAAGCCGGGCCGCGGCTCCTGCAGGCGCTCGAAGCCGGCAAGTCTGTGGCGCTCGTTTCCGATGCAGGCACGCCGCTCGTCTCCGACCCAGGCTATCGCCTAGCTCAGCAGGCGATCGAAGCAGGTTACCGCGTTATCCCCATTCCCGGCGCTTCCGCGCCGCTTGCGGCTCTGGTCGGCTCAGGGCTGCCGAACGATGCTTTTCTCTTTGCCGGTTTCCTGCCGACCAAGGACAAAGCCCGTCGCGACCGTCTCGCAGAATTCGCAAACGCACCGGCCACACTGATCTTCTTTGAATCACCCCATCGCATCGGCGCAACGCTGCTGGCGGCTGCCGATGTGCTCGGCGCTGAACGCGAGGCGTCGGTCTGCCGCGAGCTGACCAAGACCTATGAGGAATTCCGCCGCGGCACGCTCTCCGAGCTCGCCACCTATTATGAAGAGCATGACAATGTGAAGGGTGAGATCGTTCTCGTCATCGGCCCGCCGAAGGACGAGCCGGCAACCGCGGCGGATGTCGACGCCATTCTCGCCGATCTCTCAAAATCGCTGCCAACCGCCGGGGCCGCGACCGAGGCTGCCCGCTTGACCGGCCTGCCGCGCAAGGTGCTCTACCAGAAGCTTCTCGACATGAAGGCTGCGAATGGCTGACGGCGAAGCCACGCTCCGCAGGAGAAAGGCGCTGCGCCGCGGCGCGGCGGCAGAATATATCGCCGCCATTTTCCTGATGCTGAAAGGCTATCGCATTCTCGTCATGCGCTACAAAACGAAGCTCGGCGAGATCGATATTATCGCTCGCAAGGGAGACCTGGCCGTCTTTGTCGAGGTCAAGGCGCGCGCTGACGAAACGGGCGCGGTGGATGCTGTGTCCTACGCCTCACAAAAACGCATCCGGGCTGCGAGTGATCTCTGGCTCGCCCGCCAGCGGGACTATGCCCGGCTCTCACAGCGCTATGATATCGTTGCGATATTGCCGGGAAAACTGCCTCGTCATTTCCCGGATGCTTTCTAGGAGGTCGCTAAATTCCGCAGGCGCCTGAAACTGACGAACAAGCTTTCGTTAAAGTTTTAGCGTCTGCTTGAACGGCCTTTTACGACTCTTTTGTTATCCAAGGCTGAGCTAGGGGTAGCAAACTGGGGGTAATTCATGGCCTTGAAGATGATGCTTGCAACCGCGGTCGCCATGGCTGCGCGGTCCGTGCCTTACGCCGCGTTGAAGCCATCAGGCAAATCGTTCGTTGCACAGGCAAGCGACGGCATGGTGCTGAAGTCGACGCCGATCAATCCGGACTGGATCATCAGCGGCAATCCGCAGGCGCGCACGGCAGAACATTCCCGCGGCCATGACGAAGCATCGCTGACGGCGATCTGGGATTGCACATCAGGCGAATTCCGCTGGCGTTTCGGCTGGGACGAGACGGTCATGATCCTCGAAGGCGAGGTACACGTCACCACCGAAGATGGCCTGGAACGCACGCTGCAGGTGGGCGATGTCGCTTTCTTTGCTGGCGGCACCTGGGCGAACTGGCGAGTCGACAATTACGTCCGCAAGGTCGCCTTCCTGCGTAAGCCTTTCCCGAAGCCGCTCGCCATTGCCTATCGCCTGCGCAACCTCTTGCGGAGCGGCGGTGGCACCGGCATCGCGGCCTGAAAATTGCGCCAGCGGAGGCGTGCGAAGCCATTGATTGCCGTTGCGTTTGACACCTGACCGACCTACATCTGGGCGGCATCAGCTCAAGGGACGGAAATGGCCAAGATCAAGAACGTAGCGGTCCAGATGGACCATGTCTCCGGCATCAATATTGCGGGCGATTCCACCTTCGCCATGAGTCTTGAGGCTCAGGCGCGTGGCTACAAGCTCTTCCATTATACACCCGATCGCCTGAGCTTCCGCGATGACAGGCTCTATGCCGCCGTCGAGCCGATGGTGCTGCGCGACGTCAAGGGCGAACACTATGAACTCGGCGCGCCTGAGCGCATCGACCTGTCGACCATGGATGTTGTCCTGCTGCGCCAGGACCCGCCGTTCGACATGTCCTACATCACCTCGACGCATCTTCTGGAGCGCATCCATCCGAAGACGCTCGTCGTCAATGATCCGGCCTGGGTGCGCAACTCACCGGAAAAGATTTTCGTCACCGAATTTTCCGACCTGATGCCGAAGACGCTGATCACCAAGGATCCGGGCGAGATCCGCCGCTTCCGCGACGAGATGGGCGACATCATCCTGAAGCCGCTCTATGGCAATGGCGGCGCCGGCGTCTTCCATTCCACCAAGGACGATCGCAACCTGTCCTCGCTGCTCGAAATGTTCGGCCAGCTCTTCCGCGAGCCTTTCATCGCTCAGCAGTACCTGCCTGACGTGCGCAAGGGCGACAAGCGCATCATCCTCGTCGACGGCGAATTTGCCGGCGCCATCAATCGCGTCCCGGCCGAGCATGACAGTCGCTCCAACATGCATGTCGGCGGCCGCGCCGAGCCGACAGAACTGACGGCGCGCGAAAAGGAAATCTGCGAACGCATCGGCCCGGCTCTGCGCGAACGCGGTTTCCTGCTCGTCGGTATCGATGTGATCGGCGATTATATGACCGAGATCAACGTGACCTCGCCGACAGGCATCCGCGAAGTGAAGAAGTTCGGCGGCGCCGATATCGCAAGCCTGTTGTGGGATGCGATCGAGCGCAAGCGTGGCTAAAGCGGTTCCGGCAAGGGCGCGCAGCGATCTTGCGTCTGGAATCATGTGAAAACAAAGAGATAGAGCCTTTTCGTGTTTCGAAGAAAAACGGAAATGCTGCAAGTGTTCCGCCTTTGATCGCCTTCGTTCCGGCTTTACAACCCGCTGCAATTTGATTGCAGCGGATAGCTGAATTCGTTCGCTTATCGTTCTTGTTTTATTCCAGATTCCATGCCAGATTGTGACCGCCTTCATAAGTTGGGGTTCAGGGTCACGGGGCAGGGGCATGGTCGCGCGCGTCAGCACGGTTGCATTTCAGGGCATTGAAGGTGTGCCGGTCGAGGTCCAGGTCATGGTCGCTCCCGGTAAAATGGGAATCCAGATCGTCGGGCTTCCTGACAAGGCGGTGGCGGAAAGTCGCGAGCGGGTGCAGGCGGCTTTGCACGCTTCCGGCCTGGCGCTGCCATCCAAGCGCGTGACGGTCAACCTTGCGCCCGCCGATCTTCCCAAAGAAGGCAGTCATTTCGATCTCCCCATCGCACTTGGCCTGATGGCTGCACTTGGCGCCATCCCGGCGGATGCCTTGTCCGACTATGTCGTCGTCGGCGAACTCAATCTCGACGGTACGATTGCCGCCATCGCCGGCGCTCTGCCGGCGGCAATCGGTGCCAACGCGAGCGGAAAAGGCCTGATCTGCCCGGCCGAGAGTGGCTCGGAAGCCGCATGGGCAGGTTCCGGGGTTGACATTCTGGCGCCGCGCAGCCTGATCGCGCTCGCCAATCATTTCCGCGGCACACAGATCCTCTCACGCCCGGAACCGTCCATTCGTCCCAGCGCCGCCAACCTTCCCGATCTCGCCGAGATCAAGGGACAGGAAAGCGCCAAGCGGGCGCTGGAAGTGGCTGCTGCCGGCGGCCACAATCTTTTGATGGTCGGGCCGCCCGGCTCCGGCAAGTCGATGCTGGCTTCGAGACTGCCCTCCATCCTGCCGCCGCTCTCGGCCGCCGAATTGCTGGAAGTCTCAATGATCCATTCCATCGCCGGCCAGCTGTCCGGCGGCAAGCTTTCCGACCGCAGGCCCTACCGCACGCCGCACCATTCGGCGACGATGGCCGCCCTCATCGGTGGCGGCCTGCGTGCCAGGCCGGGCGAGGCTTCGCTTGCCCATCACGGCGTGCTGTTCCTCGACGAGTTTCCGGAATTCGCGCCGCAAGTACTCGATGCCTTGCGTCAGCCGCTGGAAAGTGGCGAATGCGTCATCGCGCGCGCCAATCACCGCGTCTCCTATCCGGCGCGGATCCAGCTCATTGCGGCCATGAACCCGTGCCGCTGCGGCATGGCGGGAGAGCCCGGCCACACCTGTGCCCGAGGGCCGCGCTGCATGACGGATTATCAGGCTCGTATCTCCGGCCCGCTAATGGACCGCATCGATATCCGCATCGACGTGCCAGCCGTTTCCGCCGCCGACTTGATCCGGCCGACAGTAGCCGAAGCGAGTACCGACGTTGCCCGGCGCGTTGCGCGTGCCCGCGACATCCAGCGCGAACGCTACGCCGCTGCAGGCGCTGCGGGTATTTCCACCAATGCCGGATGCTCGACGGCAATGATCGAGAAGTTCGCAGAGCCGGATGCCGCAGGATTGCAGCTGTTGCGAGATGCCGCGGACAAGATGAAGTTTTCGGCGCGCGGATACCACCGCGTCCTCAAGGTCGCCCGTACGCTTGCCGATCTCGACGGCAAGGAAATGGTCGGACGCATTCACCTCGCGGAGGCGATTTCCTACCGTGTTGCCGGCGCGCGGCTGACGGCGGCGGCGTGAGGTTGGGTGACTAGTGAGCAGTGATTAGTGAATAGCGGCTCATGATGGGGGATTGGCCGGTGAAGGCGAGTTGCAACACGCCCCCGAAGAATAGCTTCATTCACTATTCACTATTCACTATTCACTATTCACTATTCACTATTCACTAATTTCCCCTCAGCTCCCAAGACCTTCAAACAATGCCGTCGAAAGATACCGTTCCGCGAAGGACGGAATGATGACGACAATGTTCTTGCCGGCGTTTTCCGGACGGCGGCCAACCTCGATCGCGGCCGTCAATGCTGCACCCGAGGAGATGCCGACCGGCACACCTTCGAGCTTGGCGACGAGCCGCGCCTGCTGAAATGCGTCGTCATTGCTGACGGTGACGACCTCGTCATAGATGCTGGTATCGAGGATCTTTGGGGCGAAGCCGGCTCCGATGCCCTGGATCTTGTGCGGTCCGGGCGTGCCGCCGGAAAGCACGGGCGAGTCGGTCGGCTCGACGGCCACGACCCGGATATCCGGCTTGCGGCTCTTCAGCACCTGGCCGACGCCGGTAATCGTGCCGCCGGTGCCGATGCCGGCAACGAAAATATCGACCGTGCCATCGGTATCGTTCCAGATTTCCTCGGCGGTCGTCTTGCGATGGATCTCCGGATTGGCCGGGTTTTCGAACTGCTGCGGGATGACGGCGTCGGTAAGCGAAGCGGCTAGTTCCTCCGCCTTGGCGATCGCCCCCTTCATGCCCTTCGGTCCTTCGGTCAGCACCAGCTCAGCGCCGAGCAGCGCCAGCATCTTGCGGCGCTCGACGGACATGGTTTCCGGCATCGTAAGGATCAGCCGGTAACCTTTGGCGGCGGCGGCGAAAGCGAGCGCGATACCGGTATTGCCCGAGGTCGGCTCGATCAGCACGGTCTTGCCGGGTGAGATCTTGCCCTGCGTTTCCAGGCTCTCGATCATGGCAACGCCGATGCGGTCCTTCACCGAGGCGATCGGGTTGAAGAATTCCAGCTTGGCAAGGATGTTGGCCACCACGCCCTTTTCCTTGGCGAGTTTGTCGAGGCGAACGAGCGGCGTATCGCCGATTGTGTCCGTTATCGAGGAATAGATGCGGCCGCGGCCCGGTTTGTGCGACATGGTGCTCTCCCTTTGAAATCCATTCTGAAATCTGTGGAGAGAATAGGGTCAAAGTGGTGATGAGACCAGAGTGGCTTCACCCGCCGGCCGCTTGAGCTGGAGAAAAAATCCTTTGAGAACCGTTCGTTGCCGAATGTTTATTTCAGGCGGCGCGCGTGGCGATGAAGGCTGCCGTGCCCGCCAGGATGCTGGCGGCGACGCGGTTCAGCGCCTGCAATGCACGCGGTTGCTTCAGCATCGTGCGGGCGCGCGACGCCAGCATCATGTAGGGAATGAGCACGATCATCAGCACAATGAAAGTGACGGCAAGCAGCATGAGATACTCGCGCATGCCGATGCTGCCGAGATCGATCAAGGTCGGCACCAGCGCCACGTAGAACAGCATGGTCTTCGGATTGCCGAGTGTCACAAGCAGGCCGGACAGGAAGGACATGCAGGCACTGCTGGATTTCTTCGCGGCGATATCCTGCGGCAGCAGGCCGGCAGTCCAGAGCTTCCAGGCGATGTAGCCGAGATAGAGCGCGCCAGCGATCTTGATGACGAGGAAGATCTCAGTGAAAGTCTGCGCCACGAAGGCAAGGCCGAGGATGACGGCGGTGAGATAGGTCATGTCACCGAGCACGAGGCCGAGACCCATGAAGAAGGTCTCGCGGAAGTTCGAGCCGAGTGCACGTGCCACGATCGCCGTGATCCCCGGACCGGGAATGGCGGCGGCGATGAACAGGGCTCCGGCATAGGCGATAAGGACGGTAAGGCTCATCTTCGTATCCACTGTCTTGCGCAGCCTCTCTATAGGCGCGCAAGGCAGGCCTCATCAATCGCCTGGCGCTGATCTGTCCATAACCATAAAGAATAGGTCGGCTGAACCATGATCTACTTGGAAAGCGATCCGGCCTTGCTATTTTCCCCTTGCAAGCGGCCGCAGACACGGCCCGCCGCGGCTTTCCAAGGCTGTCGGCGCAGAAGGTTTTCATCACCAAGGAGAGAATGCATGTCGACTACCCCAGCCGAAGCCCGCAGACGTTCACCGCTCAAGACTCCTTCCGACCTGCCGACTAACGCGATCACCGATATTTCGGCCGCGTTGACCGCGCTGCTCGCCGATGTGTTTGCGCTTTATGTGAAGACCAAGAACTTCCATTGGCACATGTCCGGCCCGCATTTTCGCGATTACCACCTGCTGCTCGATGAGCAGGCGGAACAGATCTTCGATATGACGGACGAGGTTGCCGAACGCGCCCGCAAGATCGGTGGCACGACGCTGCGCTCGATCGGCCAGATCGCCCGCCAGCAGCGCATTCCGGATAATGATGCTGACTACGTCACCCCCGAGGATATGCTCTCCGAGCTGCGCGAAGACAACCTTCATCTCGTCTCGATCCTGCGCGAAGTGCACGAAGTCTGCGACGAGCATAACGATGTCGCGACAGCAAGCCTGATCGAGAACTGGATCGACCAGAGCGAACGCCGTACCTGGTTCCTGTTTGAAACGACGCGCCAAGCGAAGTAACAGGTCAGCCGAAGTAACGACTCAGCGTCCGGCCGCCGGCAGGCGAATAAGTCTCGCCGGCGACCAGCCCAGATTCATGCCGGCGGCGGCAAGCAGAATAACTGCCGCCCCGGCAATCTGCATCGGCTGCAGTGCGTGGCCGAAAGCGAAACGGTCGACCAGGATGGCGGCAACCGGATAGATGAACGACAAAGCGCCGGTCAGATGCGTCGGCAGCTTCTGGATCGCGCCATAAAGCAGCACATACATGAGACCGGTGTGGACGACGCCGACGGCGATCAGGATCATCCAGGAACTGCTATCGGCGGGAAGGTTCGAAAAATCGGTCATCGGCGCCAGCATGACGATGCCTGTGGAAACCTGAATCAACGCGATCAGATGCGGCGGCGTGCCTTTCAGCCATTTGGCGGCAAGCGCGGCAAGCGCATAAAAGAAGGCGGCACCCAGCGCCATCAGGATGCCGAGGCCGTAGCTGCCGGAGACCGCATTGGTATTTGGTTTCGCCTCGACGATAACAGCCATGCCGGCAAAGGAAAGACCGAGCCAGAAGAGCTTGGTGCCTGTGATCTTCTCCCCCAGAAAGAGTGCGCCGAGCGCAAGCAGCATGAAAGGCTGGGTGTTGTAGACTGTTGTCGCGATCGAGATCGAGGCGTGCGAATAGGAGGCGAACAGCAGCAACCAGTTGGAGACGATGGCTATGCCGCCGAAGACAGCGACAGCGAGCGATCGCAGGCTGATGATACCGGGCCTTAGCAGGCCGAGCGCAGTGCATACCACAAGCAGCGTCAGCGCGCCGAAGAAGCAGCGCCAGAAGACTACGCCGCTGACCGGCTGACCCGACATGACGACGAACCAGCCGATCGTTCCCGAGATCAGCATCGCTGCCGTCATCTCTGCTGTGCCTCTTCTGATGTCACTCTGCATCGCCATCTCCATTCGTTAGCGGGAAATTGTATTGCGGCATCGCAGCATTTTCTATAAGCTGAAAAAGGGAAAGGCTGGATAAACCTAATCTTGTTAGGAGTTTTTGCCATGTTGGCTAACGAGATGCAGGCAGTCGACGATATTGACCGCGCAATGATAGAGGCGCTGGCAGGAAATTCGCGTATTTCCCTAAAGGAACTCGCCCAGGCTGTAGGACTTTCTTCGCCGAGCGCGGCAGAGCGTCTGCGTCGACTCGAGGATCGCGGCGTCGTGACGCTCTTTACCATCGATCTAGATCCGGCGGCGATCGGTTATCCCTTGCAGGCGATCGTGCGGGTGCGCCCGCTGCCCGGCCAGCTTCATATCGTCGAGCGTATCATCCAGGACACGCCGGAATTCATCGAATGCGATAAGGTGACGGGAGACGATTGTTTCATCGCCCGCCTCGTCGTCCGCTCCATGGGAGAGCTTGACAACATTCTCGACAAGGTCGCCGAGCGCGCGGAGACCAATACGTCGATGATCAAATCCTCGCCGGTCAAGCGGCGTCTGCCGCCCCTGATACGGAAAAAATAGCCTCAGAAATCCGCCATTGGCGACAGCATGGCGGGATGATCGAGGCTCATCTCCTCCAGTCCACGCAGCATCGGCAGCGTTCCGTTTTCGTAAGGCGTCGCTTCGCCGGACCATCCGAGCCTGTCCGGCCGGAACAGCGTTTCGACTGTCGTTGCCTGGATGCCGAGGCTGGCAAGGATGGCGGCGAGCGACGGGATTTCATGCGCGACCACATCGAGGAGAACGACGTGGCCGGGTGCCGGCATCTTCCATGCGATGACAGCCTTGCTCTCATCCAGATAGCTCAAGCGCACGTCGGGATCGAGCTGCGTGTTGATGAGGAACATCGTGGAACTGCCGGCGACAGCGAGCGTCTCCGAAACTGGCTCGCGGTTCCTCAGCAGACCCTGAAGCAGGGCGAGATCTTCCGCATCGCGCGGCTGAAGAGGCCGCGAGGTGGTTGCACCTTCAGACATTGGTGCAGCGCCGACATACTTGTGAAGCGGAAGCGAGCGGAAACCGTAGGGCTCATAAAGCGCCGGCTTGTCCGTGTAGAGGATGATGGCCTCGAAATCCTGCGCCTCACACCAAGTAAGCGCTTTGTCCGTCACATCGCGGTAAAGGCCGCGGCCGCGCCATGGCGGGCGGACCGCACCGGACTGAAAGGCGGCTGCGCGGACGAGCTTGCCGTTGAGGACGAAAGGCATGGCGAAGGCGGAGAGATTGGCGGCAAGTACGCCTTCATCCGTAAACCAGCCGAACGGCATGCTGGTCGGATCCGGGCCTCCAAGTTCGCGCAGCGGATCGATATCGATGCCGAATGTATCGTCGAGAAGGGAGACAAGAGCGGTCCATGCCGCCGGATCGCTGAAATAATCCTGCCGGAAGGTAAGCCCGTCGGAATCGGCGGCACTCATACGCCAGTGGAGCCGAAGCCGCCGGCACCGCGTGCGGTTTCGGTCGTCTCCGAGACTTCCGCGATGCGGGTCTGAATGAATGGTGCAATCACCATCTGCGCGATGCGCATGCCGCGCGTGATGGTGAAATCCTCCTCGCCATGATTGATGAGAATGACCTTCACTTCGCCGCGATAGTCGCAGTCGACGGTGCCGGGCGCATTGAGGCAGGTGACGCCGTTCTTGGCTGCAAGGCCGGAGCGCGGGCGCACCTGGCCCTCGAAACCCTCAGGGATTTCAAAGACGAAGCCGGTCGGAATAAGCGCGCGTTTGCCGGGCGCCAGCACCAGCGGCTTGTCCTCGTCGATCGCCGCACGCAGGTCCATGCCGGCTGCACCACGCGTTTCATAGGCGGGTAGATCGAGACCTTCGCCGTTCGGCAGGCGGATCAAATTGAGGGTCGGGCGGGTATCTGTGTGAATGGTCATGCGGCATTACTTCGTGCCTGATGCCGCAAGGTCAATTGCAATGGCGCGCTTTAATCGCTAGATACGCCGCAATTCCACAGGATTCACATCATGGCCGAAAGTCTCGCCGAGGCGGTCTCCCGCCGCCGCACATTCGCTATTATCGCGCACCCGGACGCGGGTAAGACGACGCTCACGGAAAAGCTGCTGCTTTTCGGCGGCGCTATCCAGCTCGCTGGTGAAGTGAAGGCGAAGAAGGATCGCATGCAGACCCGCTCGGACTGGATGAAGATCGAGCGCGAACGCGGCATCTCCGTCGTCACCTCGGTCATGACTTTCGAATATGAAGGCAATGTCTTCAACATTCTCGATACGCCCGGTCACGAAGACTTCGCCGACGACACCTACCGCACGCTGACGGCGGTCGACGCGGCTGTCATGGTCATCGACGCCGCCAAGGGTATCGAGCCGCGTACGTTGAAACTCTTCGAAGTCTGCCGCATGCGTGACATTCCGATCATCACCTTCATCAACAAGATGGACCGTGAGAGCCGCGATCCCTTCGAGATCCTGGATGAGGTCGAAGAAAAGCTCGCGCTCGACACGGCCCCCATCACCTGGCCGATCGGCCGCTCAAAGACCTTCTGCGGCTCCTATCACCTGAAGGAAAGCACCGTGCGCGGCTCCGATACGGAAGTCGACGTCACCGCCGTCAACGGTCCGCGGAGCGTCGCCGACCGCCTGCCGGAAAATGAGCGTGATGCCTTCATCGAAGAGGTGGAACTGGCGATCGAGGCTTGCCGTCCCTTCGATCGGGAATCCTTCCTCGAAGGCCATATGACGCCGGTTTTCTTCGGCTCGGCCCTGCGCAACTTCGGTGTCCGCGATCTCATCAATGCGCTCGGTGATTTTGCGCCGCCGCCGCGTGACCAGGTGGCCGATATCCGCACCGTGCATGCCGCCGAAGACAGGATGACGGCCTTCGTCTTCAAGATTCAGGCGAACATGGACCCGAACCATCGCGACCGTATCGCCTTCGCTCGCATCTGCTCCGGCAAACTGGAGCGCGGCATGAAGGCGCGGCTGGCACGTACCGGCAAGCAGCTCGGCCTCACCGCGCCGCAGTTCTTCTTTGCCTCGCAGCGCCAGCTCGCCGATACGGCTTTCGCCGGTGATGTGGTCGGCATTCCGAACCATGGCACGCTTCGCATCGGCGATACGCTGACGGAAGGCGAAAGCCTGGTTTTCCAGGGCGTGCCGAATTTCTCGCCGGAAATCCTGCGCCGTGTGCGCCTGGAAGACGCCATGAAGGCCAAGAAGCTCAAGGAAGCCCTGCAGCAGATGGCTGAAGAAGGTGTCGTCCAGCTCTTCCAGCCGGAGGATGGTTCGCCTGCCATCGTCGGTGTCGTCGGCGCGCTGCAGCTCGATGTCCTGAAGGAGCGCCTGATGGCCGAATATGGCCTGCCGGTCTCCTTCGAAATGTCGCGCTTCTCCGTCTGCCGCTGGATTTCGTCCGACCAGGCTGCTGAACTCGACAAGTTCCTCACCGTCAAGCGCGGCGATATCGCCCGAGATCTGGATGGCGACCCGGTCTTCCTGGCGCAGGATGGTTTCTCGCTGCGTTACGAAGCGGAGCGCTATCCGGCGATCAAGATGGTGGCGATCAAGGAATATCACGCGGCCAAGGCCGCCTGATCATCCCGCCAGCCGTTCGGCAAGGAACTCGACGACCGCGCGCACGGAGGGTAATTGCCCTCGTCGGTGCGGCATCAGGATCGTCGTCGTGATGCTGCCTGCTGTCCAGCCGGGCAGCAGACGCACGAGTTGGCCGTCCTTCAAAGCGTCGTTGCAGACCGAGGTCGGCAGAATGGTGATGCCCATGCCGGCCGCAGCCGCTTTCAGTAGCACCATCGGCTCGTCTGCCGCCATGATCGGCTGAGGCGTTACCACAGTCTCCGCGCCGCTATCCGAGACGAGACGCCACTGCTCCTCGGAAAGACTGGGCATGATTGCCTTGTGGTCGGCGATGTCCTCGGTTCGCTCGGGCCTCCCATATTGCGCTATGTAATCGGGCGAAGCGACGAGCAGGAACGGATGAACCGCGATCCGGCGCTGCACGAGCGTCGAATCCCCGAGTGGAAAGCGGTGGCTGCGCAGCGCAATGTCGAAGCCTTCCTGAACGATATCGACGAAGCGATCCGTCACATGCAGTGATACCTTCAGCTTTGGATAGCGTGCTGTCAGTTCGGCCAGATGGTTGGCGAGCGTGAATTGCGCCGTCGGCACCGCTGCGGTCAGTCTGACGATACCGCTCGGTTCTCCGAGGCGGTTGCGCACGATACTCTCGGCCATTTCCGCTTCGATGATTGAAGCCTGCGCATGGTCGAAGAAATCCCTGCCGATATCCGTCAGCGCAAAGCTGCGCGATGTGCGCTGGATCAGCCGCACGCCGAGCTTCTCCTCCAGTTCCGCCACGCGTTTGCTGATGGTCGATTTCGGAATGCCGAGATGGTGTCCTGCCGCCGTGAAGCTGCCGCTTTCCACCGCTTGCACGAAGAGATGGAGGTCGTTGAGGTTAAAGGCGGTCACATTCATCTTCCATACTTGTGGACTTTAAGATGCATTATCGCCATCTACTGCCTCATCGTCCACGAAATCATATTGGCCGGGTCAACAATTCCTATGGAAAGGACCCGATAATGTCCCTGATATTGTTTTACGGCGTGCCGGAAGGTTGTTCCTTTGGTTCGATCGTTGCGCTGGAATGGTCCGGCCTGCCGTACCGTCTCTGCCGCGTTCAGATGCCGGAAGTCGTCTCCGGTAACGAATACAGGCGCATCAACACCGTCGGCGAAACGCCGTCACTGCTGCTGCCCGATGGCCGTCTGATCAGCGAAAGCATGGCGATCCTGAATTACATAGGCGCGCAGTCGATCGACAAAGGATTGGGCTTTGCGCAGGGTACCGCGGATTTCGACCGCCTGAACCAGATGCTCGCCTATTTGAACACCAGCTTCTTCAATGCCTTCAGCCCGCTGTGGCACGCTGTCGAGCATGAACTGGAACCAGCCGAGAAAGACGTTCTCGTCGCCTACGGCACGGCCAAGGTGGAAAAGGCGCACCGCATGCTGGAGGGTCTGCTTGCCGGCCGGAAATGGCTGCTCGGCAACAGGCCCGGCATTGCGGATGCCTATTTCACCGGCATCGCCCGCTGGAACGAATTCCACAAGGTCGTCGATATCAGCCAGTTTCCTGCGCTGAATGATCTCTATCAGCGCGTGCTGCAGGAGCCGGCCGTTCGCTTCGCGCATGCGACCGAGCACCGGGAAAAGGCGGAAAGCACCGGTCGTTTTCTGGGAGAAATCGATCTGGAAGAAGCGCTCGGCCTGCTGCGCCAGGCTGCCTGAACATCCTATAGTGCCGCCTTGTCCAGACAGGGCGGCACTTCACGCGGTAGCGATGATTTCGATTTCCACAAGCCAGTCTTTCCGAAGCGTTTGAACGACGATGGCGGTGGTCGGTACGATATGATCGCCGAGTGCGGCCAGCCGCGCATTCTGGTTTGCTTCGGCATAGTCAGCGTCCCGTAAATAGCTGGTCAGCCGCACGATATTGGTGACGTCCATATTGGCATCCGCAAGGATCGCCCGCAGGTTCGACCAGATGAGGTCGAGCTGGACCGACAGATTTCTGCCCGGCGCACCCTCTGCGTCGAGGCCCATCGTGCCGCTCACGAACAGAAAGCGGGCAGGATTCCTGACCTCCATCGCGTGGATATAATCGGATGTTGCCGCATAGATGCCGCCGCTCGGACTGTGCTTCACCAGTTCCATTTGAAAATCCCTCCCTCGAATATCTGAAAGCTTGGCGCTATTATTGCCGAATATTTTTCGGCGATAAGACGGATTTTCCGAATGACAAAAGAAACGAATGGCATTCGACGCCGGAGACGAGAGCCCGAGCAACTGGACCTTTTCGACCGAAAGATATTAGGCGCGCTGGCAGAAGATGCGCTGCAGAGCTATGCGACCCTTGGCAAAGCCGTCAATCTCTCGCCGCCCGCCGTGCATGAGCGTGTCAAGCGGCTGCGCCGGTCCGGCGTCATGAAAGGCGCGCACGCTGCGCTCGATGGCACGGCGCTCGGCAAGCCGCTTCTGGCCTTCGTGCATGTCGAGGCCGCAGGCTGGGGCAAAAGCGAAAGACTGATGCAGCTTTGCCGCTTTCCCGAGGTGGAGGAGATGCATTCGGTTGCCGGCGACGCCAGCGTCGTCTTCAAGGTGCGGACCGAAAGCCCGCGCGCGCTCGAAGCCTTTCTCTCGCAAGTTCATGCCGTTCCCGGCGTGACGGCGACGAAAAGCTATGTTGCGCTTTCCACCTATCTGGAGCGGCCTATCCAGGCGGATATGACGGCGGACTGGCCGGAAAACCCGCTGCCGGCCTGAAGTGTCGAAGCGCTGCATTTCAACTGCTATAGCGCCATGCCACGGTGCTGTTCTTCCAGAGGGAGCGACCCATGGTGCCGCGCCCGTCAAACAGTTCAGGCGGCGAGATCGCCGAGGAAGTCATCGCACCAGCGCGAGACGTCGTGCTCCAGCAGATGGTCCATCATTCGCCGCCAGCGGTCGCGGCGCTCCTCGAGCGGCATGTTGAGGCCGCGCGCCAGCGCATTGGATGTGCCGACGATGTCGTAGGGGTTGACGAGAAGAGCGCCGTTCAGCTCGCGCGCCGCGCCGGCAAAACGGGAGAGGACCAGCACGCCCGGATCATCAGGGTCCTGCGCGGCAACATATTCCTTGGCGACGAGGTTCATGCCGTCGCGCAACGGCGTAACGAGCCCGACTTTGGCGAGCCGATAGAGGCCCGCGAGCACCGGCCGGCTCACCGAGCGATTGATATAGCGGATCGGCACCCAGTCGACCGTGCCGAGCGCGCCGTTCACGCGGCCGGCCTGTTCGGCGACCATGCGCTGCATCGCCTCGTATTCCGGCACTTCAGAGCGCGATTTTGGTGTGATTTGCAGATAGGTGACCTGGCGCCGATGTGCCGGATTGTTGGTGACGAAATGCTCGAAGGCATCGATACGCTGGGTAATGCCCTTGGAATAATCCAGCCTGTCCACGCCGATGATAAGGCTGCGGTCTTCGATACTGTGGCGTGCCTTCAGCACCATGCTGTGCGTGCCGGCCTTCCTGGCGAATTCGGCGAAGGCGGCCGTCTCGATGGCGATCGGATAGGCGCCGCCGCGGAACGTGCGCTCGCCGGCGACAAAACGCCCTTCGCTGATCATGTCGCCCATCTCCTCGCGGCGCAGGCAGCCCGCAAAATTTTCAAGGTCGTGATCGGTCTGAAAGCCGACGAGATCATAGGCGGCGAGCCCGCGCATGATTTCCTCATGGACGGGCATGGCGAAGAGTACGTCGGCTGGCGGCCAGGGGATATGCAGGAAGAAGCCGATCTTGTTCTTGAGGCCCATCTGCCGAAGTTCGGCGGCGAGCGGGATCAGGTGATAATCGTGGACCCAGATGATGTCATCAGGCTTGATCAGTGGTGCCAGCCGATGGGCGAAGAAGCGGTTGACCCGGAAATAGCCGGCCATCTCCGTGCGCCCATATTCTGCGAGATCCAGCCGGTAATGACAGATAGGCCAGAGCATGCGGTTGGCGAAGCCGAAGTAATATTCGTCGACATCCTTGGATGTCAGGTCGGTCAGCGCGTAGGTGATGTTGCCGCGCTGCTCGATCGCAAGTGGGCCGGGTTCGCCCTCGTCGTTGACGTTGCCCGACCAGCCCATCCAGACGCCCCCCCGTTTCCCAAGAGCGGCCTCCAGTGCGACAGCGAGCCCGCCGGCAGACGCCGCCCCTTTCTTCTCCGGAACGGGCACGCGGTTTGAAACGACGACAAGGCGGCTCATGGCAAATTCCTTTCATTAGAAATAACTGCAAAAACGCAATCAGCCGGCAAAACGCGCGACGATCTCGCGGACCGCTTCCGCGGATGGCAGCGTGCCGCGGGCGGCAGTGTCTGCAGACGGCGGGCCGACGCGGATGGAGTAACCGCCAAGCCGGTTCGCCATGCCGAACATCGCCTCATCGGTGACATCGTCACCGATGGCGATCGGATGACGACCGCGGAAGGCTGGAGTTGCGAGAAAGCTTTCCAATGCATCGCCCTTGTTGGCTCTGGCGGGCCGGATTTCGAGAACCATCTTGCCGTGCTGCAGGGTCCATTCCGGTCCTGCACGGTTCAGGAAATGCTGCATCAGTTCCGTCAGTTCCGCCTGCCGCGCCGGCGCAAGACGGAAATGGGCGGCGACGGCCGCGCCCTTATCCTCGATGAGAGTGCCGGTCCAGCCCGCCGTTTCTGCCCGAAGTTCAATCTTCAGCCTCTCGAACTCGGCCGTTGGCTCCACCTTGAAGATGCTGCCGTCGGGGTTGCGGCGTTCGGCTCCGTGTAGTCCGGCGATGGGAAACTGGTAGGGGGCGAAGAGGCGGTCTGCATAGGTAAGCCCGCGCCCGGTCACCAGAGCCAGTGCCCCGCCGAGCCTCTGCGACAGCGCATCGAGCTGCGCAGGAAGTGACGGCGGCACGAATATCTCATCCGGTGTCGGCGCAAGATCGAGGAGCGTGCCGTCGATATCGAGGAAGAGTGCGCCGTTTTGAAGATAGGAAGAGAGTGTGGAGAGGGTTTCGTCCTGCCGGGAAGCGCTGCCGGATGGCGGAGCTTCTGGTCGCTGATTGCTGTTTGCCATGCCGGAGAAACTAGGTCAGCACGCCCCTCCGGCAACCCTCGATCGTCTTCAATCTGCTGGCGCGCTGAGGGGATGCTTGGCATAAAAGGCCTTTGCATCCGCCGTGAATGCGGCGCGCTGGCCGGCGGTCGTGTAGAACATATGCCCGCCGCGATAGAGCTTCAGCGATACGCGATTTCCCGCTAGGGACGGCGGCAAGTGATCGACCACGTAGCGGCTGACGCCGTAGGGCGTCACGAGATCGCTGTAGCCATGGGCAATCAGCAGGTGGAAAGATGGGTTGGAGGCGAGCATCTGTCTGACATCGTCGGTGGCGCTCGCCTGGAAACGTGAACCGCCGCCGCGGCCACTGCCCCACTCCCAGCGCTGGCTGACATCATTTTCGAGCAGCGTATAGGTCATCTCGGTCTTGAAGCCGAGCTCGTTGCGGGCGTAGTCGGCGAAGGCGCCGCCATACGCCCGGGTAAAGCCGTCGAGGATCGCATCGTCGCCTCGGTCGTAATCGGATTCCGGATAGGGGTCGGGCGTCGCGAACGCAGCGTCGTATGGGCTCATCACCTCGCCCGCCTGCTTGCCGGAATGCTTGGCGTAAGCATCGCCGAGGAAGCCGCGATTGCGGGTAACGACTTCAGGCGGAATGCCCGTAAGACCGGAGATCTTGTTGTAGAAGGCTGTTGCCGCATCGCCCGTCGGTGCCGGGCCGGCAAGCGTCGTGAGATATTCGCCAAGCGCGAAACTCTCGGCATCACGCTGGTCGGATTCGCTGAAGCTTTTGCGGCGGTCGGCCTCGGCGGCTGCCAATGAGGGGAATTCCAGCGCAGCGCCCAGCGCGAACTGGTCGGCATTGAACATCAGCTGACCTTCGAGCAGCGGTGAAAGCATGACGGTGCCGGCGATGATGATGCCCTGGTTCTGCTGCAGGGCCGAGGCGACCTTGGCGGCGCGGAAGCCGCCATAGCTTTCGCCGAGCAGATATTTCGGCGAATTGCCGCGGTTATTATGCGCGACGTAGAGGGCAATCGTCTTCGCCATCGTCTGCGCATCGGCGCCGACATTGTAGTAGTTCGAGGCATCGTCGGCCTTCACGGTGCGGCTCCAGCCGGTGCCGATTGGATCGATCAGCACGAGATCGGTAAAGTCGAGCCAGCTATGCGTGTTATCGACGAGCTTCGCATTGGCGCCGTCGCGACCATCAGGCCCGAAGTCGAGTATCTTCGGCCCCACAAGGCCGAGATGCAGGAAGGCGGAAGCCGCACCCGGCCCGCCGTTGAAGGCGAAGGTGATCGGCCGGTCCGGCCCGGCATCCTTGGCAACATAGGCTGTGTAGAAGATCGCAGCGTTCTGCCCGCCATCCTGACCGAAGAGATCGAGTGTACCTGCCGTGGCCGTATAGGCGATCTTGCGTCCATCGGCCGTCGTCAACTCGTGGTCGGTAACGGAATCGCCCGGCAGCAGCTTGAGGACGCCCTCGCGGGACGAACCCTGCGCTGCAGGAGTACGGCGTTCGCCAGCCTCCTGCGCAAAGGAGAAAGGGGGTGCGAGCGTAGCGGTCAGCGCGGCGAGCAGAAGCAGGGATCGGAAGCGCAAGGATTTTCCTCCGGTGGGCCAGAATGCGGCTGAGATAGGGTAGCAGCCGCATTCCTTCGATGGAGATCAAGAGATGGTGATACGCAAGTGAACCTGGCTCATTCGACCTTCTCGATCGTGAGCGCATTCACATGCAGTGCCCGGCCGGCCCGCCACCCATTGAAGGCGGCACCAAGGCCGAGCGCGACGAAAAGCACTGCGCACCAGGCGAAGCTTCCCGTCCAGCCGCGGATCAGACCGACGATGAACGGGCCGATGGCGGCAAGCAGATAGCCCACGCATTGCGCCATGCCGGAAAGGTGAGCGGCGACATGCGGATCGCGCGAACGCAGCACGATGGCTGTCATCGCCGCGGCGATCAGCCCGCCCTGACCGATACCCTGTAGCACGGCCCAGACCCAGACGGTGGAAAGCGGTGCAAAGAGCAGGCCGAGAAGTGCGACGACGGCGAAGGTGCAGAGCGTCACGTTGATGAGGCGCTGATCCTTGCCGCGTACCGCTATATGCGGCACGACGAGACAGGCGGCGGCCTGTACCATGACGGAGACCGAGACGATGCCGCCGGCCACAACACCGTCAAGACCGCGTTCACGCAGGATCGGCACCAGCCAGCCGAAGACGCAATAGGCAAGCGCCGATTGCAGGCCCATGAAAAGCGTGACCTGCCAGGCGAGCTTGTCCCGCCCCAGACCTTCGACACGGAAACCGCTACGCCGCGCCTGTCGACTGCTCGCAAAGACCTGCGGCAGCCAGATCAGCCCGACGACGAGGGCAGGCAGTGCCCAGATGGCGAGCGCGCCTTCCAGCGAGCCGCCGAGCGCATGTTCGATCGGTAGTGTCAGGCCGGCGGCACTGGCAGCGCCGGCGCAGAGCGCCATCGTATAGAAACCGGTCATTAGAGCCGTATTCGCGGCGAAGTCGCGTTTCACCAGTCCGGGCAGCAACACGTTGCCGACGGCGATCGCAGCACCGGCAAGCGCGGTGCCGAAAAAGAGCAAAGGGACGGAAGAAAGACCGCGCAGCGCCGTACCGAGCGTCAGCAGCAGGAGCACGCCGAGCAGTGTCCGCTCCGAGCCGATGCGCTGGGCAAGCCGCGGAGCAAGCGGCGAGAAGGCGCCAAGGCAAACGACGGGCAGGGTCGTCAGCAGACTGGCGCTGAGCGGCGACAGGCCGAGTTCGGTACGGATTTCCGGCAGCAAAGCGGAAGCGCTGGAAAACACGGGCCGCAGATTGAAGGCGATCAGTACGAGGCTGGCACCGAGCAGGAAGCGGGCCGTCGGGCTCTGCTTCTGCGGCGGCAATGGTACAGGCACGCTGTCGATTTCGGCATCGATCATCGTCTCGTCGACGGCGTCGAACGAGGACGTGGCATTCTGTATGGGCATCGTCATGAAAGAAGCATCCGGTCGAGCGCGGAAAGGATGGGTGCCATGAAGTCGCGCACGGCTGCATCGGCCTTGTCGGGGCTGCCGGTTT